>CAMEHJ010000009.1 GCA_945917385.1 uncultured bacterium | reverse complement strand
CTTTCTTGAGGACTGCTGGCAGGCCGTAATTGACGGGACCGAATTTGCAGACACCGCCATGATAGTTGAGACTCTGGAGGGTAAGGCGCAGTGCCTTGACTGCGGCGAGACGTTTACGGCGGATCTGAACGACCTCCGCTGTCCGAAGTGTTCGGGGACGAAGCTCAACCCGATATCCGGCAGAGAGCTGACGCTGAAGGAAATTCTGCTTGCGGAATAAAAATGAATTCATAAGACAAAACCACCGGCCGAGCCGGTGGTTTTGAGCTTTATAGCAATGCAGAAATTACGCGAAAAGGGACGCGAAGTACAGGCAGAAGTACGCCGTAGGAATGGAGAAAAGCAGACTGTCCACGCGGTCGAACATCCCGCCGTGACCGGGGATGAGGTTACTGAAATCCTTGACGCCGATCATGCGCTTAATAAGAGACTCGGCAAGGTCGCCGATCTGACCCATGGCGGCGCAGAGAAACGCGGTAACGATGCACAGCCACATGGGAATGGGCGTGAGATAATTTGACAGAAGAGAGATTATGATGCCGGTGGGGATGGCGGAGAGCATACCGCAGACAGCGCCCTCAACGGTCTTTTTGGGGCTGACATGGGGGGCAAGCTTGTGTTTGCCGAATTTCATGCCGCCGAAGAGGGCAAAGGTGTCGCACAGCCATGCGGACGCTGCACCCAAAGCAAGCGTCTCACGCCAGATTTCGGAGACGGAAATGACCATGATTATCGAGAAAAGAACACAGGGGTAGGCAAGCCCCGCAAGCGTGTAGAGTGCGCCCTTGCCGCCGACCTTGAGGTGGATGATGCCGGAGAAAAGCGAAAGGTACTGGCAGAAAACAAACCACGCCGCGTAGTAGAAGAGATTTGCCCCTACAAGCACGAGCGCGGCCTGCCCCGTGAGGTAGACGAGCATTACCCAGAGAGTACAGCTTGCGTCAAGCTTTTCAAAATTCTTGCTCAGCTCATAGGCGCAGAGCATACCGCAGAGAGCGAAGAAAAGCACTCTGACAACGGGTGAGATAAATATGCAGAATAAGGTGATTGCCAGCAAAACCACTGCCGATATAACTCTTTGTTTCAAATAATATCCCTCTTTCAGGCTGCAAATAACTGGGAAAATTAAGATTTCTTAAATATACTTTAATTAAGATATCATATTTTGTCCGGAAACTCAACACAAATAAACCGCGGGAAGTGCCGCAGCTTGTAAAAAAACTGTTAAGCGAAGCGAAGATTACGGTATTTTGTTGTTGTGTGAGAAAAAAAGCTGTGATATTATATGCTTATATTTGTGAAACGGGAGGACAGAAATATGTACGCGGAGAACAAAGTCTGGCTTGCTCAGTCCGATAAGAATCTTTTCCTTCTGCCTGAGATGGCTAACCGCCACGGCCTGATAGCAGGCGCGACCGGCACAGGAAAGACCATCACAATGAAAGTTATGGCTGAGTCTTTCTCGGATATGGGGGTGCCCGTTTTTCTCGCGGATATCAAGGGCGACCTTTCCGGAATGTGTATGCCCGGCAAGAACAGCGAGGATATGCAAAAGCGCATTGAGAGATTCGGAATCGAGGGCTTTGAATACAAGGGCTACCCGACAAGATTCTGGGACATCTTCGGTGAGATGGGTCACCCCGTGCGTGTCACTGTGTCCGAAATGGGGCCGACACTGCTCGCTCGACTGCTCGGTCTGACGGAGATTCAGACTGGCGTTCTCAATATAGTATTCAAGGTGGCAGACGACACGGGCCTGCTGCTGCTCGACCTCAAGGACCTTCGGGCAATGCTCCAGTACGTCGGGGAGAACAGAGCGGAGTTCACCGTGGAGTACGGCAATGTGTCCGCTGCGTCCATCGGCGCGATTCAGCGCGCGCTTCTCGCCTTCGAGACTGAGGGAGGAGAGCTGTTCTTCGGTGAGCCGGAGCTTAATATCAACGACTGGATGTGCACCGACGGCGACGGCCGCGGCTACATCAACATCCTCTCCAGCAAGCGCCTTGTTCAGAGTCCGACCGTCTACGGCACATTCCTGCTGTGGATGCTGACGGAGCTTTTTGAGAAGCTGCCTGAGGTCGGCGACCTCGAAAAGCCGAAGATGATATTCTTCTTTGACGAGGCGCACCTGCTGTTTTCCGACGCTCCCAAGGCGCTTGTACAGAAGATAGTTCAGGTAGTGAAGCTCATCCGCTCCAAGGGCGTCGGCGTCTACTTCATCAGCCAGAGCCCGTCCGACATCCCGAACGACGTTCTCGCCCAGCTCTCCAACCGCGTCCAGCACGCGCTCAGAGCCTACACCCCCGCAGAGCAGAAGTCCGTCCGCGCCGCGGCAAAGGCGTTCAGAGTCAACCCGAAATTCGACACCGAGAGCGCCATCATGGAGCTTGCCGTCGGTGAGGCGCTTGTAAGCTTCCTCGACGAGAAGGGCATCCCCTCGGTTGTCGAGCGCGCATTTATCCTCCCGCCGCAGAGCCTTATGGGCGAGGCCGACGAATCGAAGGTCAAAAAGCTTATCGCATTCGACGAGCTTGACGACAAGTACAGAGAGACCGTTGACAGAGAATCCGCCTACGAGATTATAAACAAGGCAACGCAGGAGCTTGAGCGCCAGCGCGCGGAGGCCGAGGCCGAGGCCGCCGCCGAGAAGCAGAGACTCAAGGAGGAGGCCGCCGCCGAGAAGCAGAGACTCAAGGAGGAGGCCGCCGCCGAAAAGCAGAGAATGAAGGAAGAAGCCGCCGCCGCGAAGGCAGCCGAGAAGGAGGCTGCAGCCGCGGCAAAGGCAGCCGAGAAGGAAGCGGCAAAGAAGAAAAAGGTCGCTCAGCAGGCAGTGAGCAGCGCGGCTTCCTCCGTCGCCAGCGCACTGAGCACCAATCTGATAAACGCCGCAACCGGCGGCAAGACCACAAGCGCACAGACGATTGCGAAGCGCGCGGCGAGAAACGCGCTCAGCTCCGTCATGCGCAGCGGCTCCGGTGCACTCATCAGAGGCCTGTTCGGCAACCTGAAATAATTGTTAACTCTGAAAAAGGGAAAGCACAGGCTTTCCCTTTTCTGCAAATTATTTAATTCTTTAAGAATCTTTAAGGATTTGTGCAGCCCTTTTAAAAGATAGCTGTGTTAAACTGCGGACGATAATCGCAGAATACTACCGCTTTCAGTGAGGTGTGCACAAATGTGCGTTGATTTTCTTTACTCTTCCGTTTTCGGCAGGCTTGTCATGAAGGCCATACTCAATTCAAAGCTTCTGCCGCTTGCCGCAAAATTCATGCAGAGTCCGGCGTCAAGGATAATGATCAGGCCGTATATCCAGAGGAATAACATAAGCATGGACGAGTTTCAGGGTCAGCGCTTCAACAGCTTCGCGGATTTCTTCGCACGCTTCAGACCGCTTGGCAGCCTTGCACACAGAGACGGGGTAATGATAAGCCCATGTGACGGCCTTCTGAGTATTTACGATATCAACGACGGCGCAGAGTTTCGCGTCAAAGGCTCGCTTTACAGAATGAACGACCTTATTCCCGAAAAGGAGACGGCCGACAAATTCAAAGATGGGCTTTGCATGATATTCCGCCTGCGCGCAAACGACTACCACCACTTCTGCTATATCGACGACTGTATCCACTCAAAGGGGCACTGGATCGACGGCAAGCTGCACGCAGTGCAGCCCATCGCGTGCAGTACCGTACCCGTCTACCGCCTGAACCGCAGACAGTGGAGCCTGCTTCACACCAAGAACTTCGGCCTTGTCGCCCAGATCGAGGTCGGGGCAATGCTCGTCGGCGGCATTGTTCACAACAAAGCGGGCGAGGAAGCAAAGCGCGGCGAGGAAATGGGTCACTTTGAGCTTGCAGGTTCAACGATCATCCTCCTGTTTACCAAGGCAGTCAAGGACTCGCTCAGGCTCATGCCGGAGTATTGCGGCATAATCGACAGCGATAAGGAGCGACATGTCCGACAGGGCGCGGAGGTCGCAAGCATAGGCTGAGTTTACATAACATCCATGGAGGCACGGCAAATGGACAGACAGGTTATTCTTGTTGTCGAGGACGAACCGGATATCAGAGAGGGGATACGCATCCTGCTCGGCGGAGAGGGCTACATTATTCTTGAGGCAGGCTCCGGCGAGGAAGCGCTGAGCAAGCTCAATGAGGCGGTGGACCTTGTCATACTTGATATAATGCTGCCCGGAATGTCGGGGCTGAAGGTGTGCGAGGAGATACGGAAGGTGTCGAATGTGCCGATACTGTTTCTGACGGCGAAGGCGCAGGAGTCGGACAAGACCATAGGCCTTACCGCCGGGGGAGACGACTATCTGGCAAAGCCCTTCTCGTATTCAGAGCTTATTGCCCGCGTCAAGGCGCTTTTGCGCAGGTACTGCGTGTACCGCGGAAAGACCCAGTCCTGCACCATGAACTCCGACAGGATAATGACAGTTGGGTGCATCCGTATCGCGCTCGACCGCAACGAGGTCTGGAAGAACGGGGAGGAGCTTGACCTCACCGATATTGAGTACAAAATTCTCAGCCTGATGATACAGCATCCGCAGAGGATTTTTTCAACGCAGAACATATACGAGAGCGTATGGGAGGAACCCTACACTTACAGCGCAAACGGCACCGTCATGGTTCACATCCGCAAGCTCAGAATGAAAATCGAGGACGATGCGCAAAATCCCACACAGATAAAAAATGTCTGGGGGAAGGGATACAGATATGAAGCTGAAAAGACTGCTCAGGGCTGAGATGTACGGTCTGCGCGGCTGGTTCGGGCGGACGATAATCGCCTCCGCCGCCATCAGCGTACTTATTTTCTGCGCGCTGCACTGGGGCGTCAACGCCTTTCTTGCACATCGCTACGCAAGCAGAAACCTGATTGAAAAAAGAACTCAGTCGCTGATAGTTGACCTTCAGAACTATATCACGGAGCATGACATCGGCACCGACAACCTGAAAGACCTTGAGGACTGGAAGATGAGACAGCCGGTTGTTATGCTCCAGTTTTTTCAGGGGGATTCGTGGATATACAGCTCGGCAGACCCGGATGGGCTGTACGCGCTGCCGGTAGAAATACCGTCGGACAACGACACAAAGCTTTATCCGCTTACACTCAGAGACGCGGAGGTGCAGGCGCTCGTCTACGCGGACTTCTCGTTTCAGCACTATACGCTCGCCATGATTATCGAGGGCTGTCTGTGCTTTCTGATTTTTATTGTGCTGTTTATCCGCAGTACGAGTGAGCTTATCACCTACATTCTCAGGCTCACTAACGACGTGCAGATACTTGAGGGCGGCGACCTCAACTATGAGGTGTCCGTGCAGGGGAATAACGAGCTTACTGATCTTGCAAACAGCATGAATTCCATGCGATGCGCGTTTCTGGCCCAGGTCAGGCAGGAGGCGGAGCTGCAGGAGGCAAACCGCAGACTCATCACCGAAATGTCGCACGACCTCAGAACACCGCTGACGAGTCTTTTGCTGTACACGGAGATACTTCGGAGCGGCAGGTACAGCGGAGAGGAACAGCTAAAGGAGTATCTGAACAAAATCGACGCGAAGGCGCAGCAGATGAAGCTTCTGTCCGACAATCTGTTTGAATATTCCCTCGACCGGGACAGCCGCCGCGCAAACGAGAGCACCGGGCAGGAGATGGAGCCGGTTCTGCGCAGACACGTGGAGGACGCGGTCACATACCTCACGGCAAACGGTTTCTCGGTTGAGACCATGCTCGAATGGCGCGCCTGCCATATCACCATCAACCGCGACAGCGCTTTCAGGATCAGCGATAACATCTGCTCAAACGTCGTCAAGTACGCGGAAAAGTCCGCGCCCGTAATTATCAGCACCGTTTATACGGACAGGTACGCGGGGATTTCAGTGCTCAACACCCTGTCGCCGCAGCGTAAGGGAAAATCCGGCACACGCATAGGGCTTGACAGTATACGGGCGATGATGAAGGAAATGAACGGAATATGCAATGTCGAGCAGACGGACACGAGCTTTGAGATAACCGTTCTGTTTGAAATGTGCTGAGAGCGGCAAACGGCAGCCCGGAGAAATCCGGACTGCCGTTTGCATTATTATGTCATGCAGGCTCGTAAGACTTGCTGACGTAATTGCCGTCTGCGTCGTACTCAATATCCTCCATGAGCTTGGGGTCCACCTTGCTGCGTTTTTTGATAATGATGCCCTCACCCTTGACGACGAACACCCAGATCTTATAGCCTGGGGCGTCCGGGTCGGGCTTGTTGTAAACGCCCGTCTCGTTGAGGCGGCAGAACTTCGCACGCCCCTCCGCCGTATCAAGCAGGTCGCCGGGGCCTTTGTAGTAAAGCAAGTCCTTTGCGGCCTCTTTCTTGAAATCCTCCCAGTTTTCGTCGGGGACTTTCATTACGTCGCGCGGATCGATCATTTAATCACTCCTCAGTTTTTTGTTCCGGAAAAAGTATCCGATTTATTCGTTCAGGAAAAGCACGCCAAGAGTTTTCGGGCCGCAGTGCGAGGATATCGTGCAGCCCGCCGTCCCGCGGTGAAACTCCGTGACGGGGGTAAGCTCGCGCACAAAGGCTTCAAGCTCGGTTAACGTCTCATCGCTGACCTCGCCGGAATTGATGATAAACACGTGCCCCGGTCTGACGGATTTGCCGGCAAGACGCTCTTTAATATACTGCTTATACCCGGCGTTGATATTGCCGCGGTATTTTTTATACACCTCAAGCTTGCCGTTTTTCATCTCAAGCGCAGGCTTCAGCTTGAGCAGGTTTGCGCCCAGCGCGGCAACGCCGGAGCAGCGCCCGCCCTTCCACATAAACTCAAGCGTGTCGAGAATGAAGCTCGTATCCACCTTCTCAACCAGGGCGGAAACGTGCTCATAAATCTCGGCGGCGCTCATACCCCTGTCGCGGCATTCCGCTGCCTCGATGACGAGCAGGGCGACACCCCCCGAGAGAGCGCGGGAGTCAATGCAGTATATCCCGCCAAGCTCCTGCGCGGCGATACAGGCGGAGTTGAAGGTGGCTGACAGCTCTGAGCTGATATCGAAGTGGACGATCTCATAGCCCTGCTCGACATACGGCGTGAAAAAGTCAATAAACTGCTGGATGCTGGGCGCTGCCGTCTTTGGCAGCGTGCCGTCCTTATGGTAGCGCGCATAGATATCGTCAACGGTAAAGCCGTTGCCGTCGAGAAAGCTCTCCTCACCCAGAACTATGGTCAGAGGGATGATTTTTACACCGAAGCGCTCAAGCAGATCTTCGGATAAGTCGCAGGTGCTGTCAGCTGTGATAAGCACTTTTTTATTCATTTTCGATCTCCTTTTCGATTTTTTTATTTCGTGACTTGAACAGAGGGAGTGCGGGGAAGGCCTCATAATACTTTGCGAGGAACATCCCGGTGATCAGGAAAAACATCAGCTCTCTGAGGTCGGTTCCGAAGGAACGGCTGTCGGAGCAGTTTGTGAATATCAGAATCTCCATCATTGAGTAGATAAACAGACCGGCTATCGGAAGCGTCAGCAGCTTGTCCGCAAAGCGCACTCTGCCGTTTTCGGAGAAGAAGAATACCATCATGCGCAAGATGACGCACACCGTGAAAATAACGACGGCGGCAAGACCGACAAGGCCGGTCAAAAGCGCGGTCTGGAGCAGGTAATTATGCGTGTGCCTGATGGGGTACTCCTCGCTCGGCGGGAAAAACGGGGCAAGAGAGGTCTGAATCTTGAAGCTGTATTTGCCGCGGAGCAGGGTCGAAGGCTCAGTTTTAAGAATGGTGAGGGCGGCACGGTAGATGTCGGTGCGACCGGAGAGAGAGGCGACATTGGATGAATCCTTGCGCGGGTCGCTGAAATCCTCCGAAACCTTGCTGTGGTAGTGGATAATGTCGTTTGACTCGCGGGGCAGATCTGCGGTAACGGCGGAGGACACGGCGCCGACAAGAGGCTTGACGGCGGTGCTCGCCTTATATGAGATGCCGAGGGCGAGCACGGCACAGAAAACGCAGAGCGCCGCTCTGAGCGGCAGACGCCTGCCCTTTGTCTTTTTCAGCACGGCGAGAATCGCAAGCATGGCGCAGCAAACGCAGAACGAGACCGTTATCGTGCGCGAGTAGGACATAATAACGGCAAGCGTGAATACAAAGAGCGCAATGCCGAACGGGATGCGCCAAAGAAGGCTTTTCTTATTGGCAAACTCATAGAGCGCAAGGCACCAGGCGGTGAAAGTCCACACGGCGGAGATGGTGCGTACCGTACCGAACATGGCGATGAAGTTTGTAAACAGATACTCGGCCTCGATTTCAACGCCGAATATCACACCCTCCGGCGGCAAAACGAGATAACAGCCCATAATGCAGCAGAATATACCGAGCAGCGCCGCAATAAAGAACACGCCGCAGTAGAGCACGATCACGGCGTCGAACAGCTTCTCGCGCGAATCCGTGCTCATCGTGAAGGCGCAGGCCAGAACAAGAAAACAAAGCAGCTCTGCCAGCACAAGGTCATACTCGTTTTGCAGGTATGTATCGCCGTTGAGAAGCCGCGTCACGAAAAGCCATGCAACGTAAAACAGCATAACGCGGACCTCAAAAGAGCCCCTGAGACGCATATTCCAGAAATAGAGCGCCGCCATGGTAATGATAAGCGCCCTGCCGTAGGTTTCATACAGCGCCGCCCAGCGCGTGGGAACGGCGAGACAGAGAGTATAAAAACCGATAATAAGAATGATAAATACCGCGTTCAGGGTGCCCCAACCGGCAGTGCGCGCAGTGAGATTTTTATTCGTCATTACATGCTCCGTACTTCACATTCTCAAACAGAGGATAATCTATACAATACTACCATATTTAATGGCTTTTGGCAATGGTTTATATTTCTATCAGTACTACCTTCAGACCGCTGCGCTCGGCATAGACGATGGTGTTCATCGTGCCGCCCGGTATGCCCATGAAACAGCCCAGCAGCAGGGAGGAGTTGTCCACCATGTATTTGTTCCTGCGCATCATGCAGTCGCGCGAATACATTATTTGCAGCACCTTCACGCTGTCACAGCGGTCCAGGAGCGAAGTGTAGCGCATACGCAGAGGCTTTGCCCACCTGTCCGGCTGAGTGCCGCAGGGGATGACGGCCTCAAGAGAAACGTCCGGATGCCTGTCACGCAAATTGAGCACGGCCTCGGCAAAGTACATATCACAGCCTATCGCCATGCCGCACATGAAATGGCGAAAGCCCAGTTCGTATACCCCCTCAAGCCGGGAGGCAAGCTCCTGCTTTACGGCAATACAGCGAAGGTCGTTTTCGTTCTGCCCCCACGGAAGCTTTGAGGGGCGGTGCCCCGTGAAGCAGCAGGTTATTTCCTTATCCATTCCACACCTCCGTGCAAGCCGTTCTGAGCCTGATGTGAAACTTATTCTACGCCTTATTTTGCCTATTGTCAAAACAAGAATACGGTGGTATAATCACAGTGTCTTCAGGGCAGGGTGAAATTCCCGACCGGCGGTAAAGTCCGCGAGCCTGCGGCGCAGGCATGAACCGGTTAGATTCCGGTACCGACAGTACAGTCTGGATGGAAGAAGATGTGTATGCCGCGCGAGCGCATACCGTTTCTGTTTGTTTTATGCCCGAAGAGTTATTCTTCGGGTATTTTTGTTTTTGGGAGGAATAAAAATGGGCAACTTTACTTTCGTTATCGTCTCTGTTCTTGTCATCGCGGCGCTTGTCGCGGTGTCGGCAGTGCTTGAAAAGCGCTTCAGCCGCGACAGAAAGGCGTTCTCCGGCACGCATTACATTACCTACACGGCGATGTTCGCTTGCATCGCGGGCGTGCTTATGCTGGTCGATTTCCCCCTCGGCTTTGCGCCGAGCTTCTATAAAATCGACCTCAGCGAGATGCCGGTGCTTATCTGCACCTTCTATCTCGGACCCGTGGCGGGCACCATGGCAGAGCTTATCAAGGTGCTTATAAAGCTTCTGCTCAAGGGCACCTCCACCGCCTTCGTCGGGGACTTTGCAAACTTCGTCGTCGGGTGCACGTTCATCATCCCCGCAAGCGTCATCTACCACGCGCACCCCGGCAAAAAGAGCGCGCTTATCGGCATGGCCGTCGGCACGCTCGTTATGACCGTTTTCGGAAGCGTTTTCAACGCGGTCTATCTCATCCCCAAGTTCGCGGAGCTTTACGGTATGCCGCTTGAGGTCATTGTCGGCATGGGCACCAAGATAAACGGCTCCATCACGAGCGTCGCTACGCTCGCGGCATATGCCGTGGCGCCCTTCAACATCGTCAAGGGCACGCTCGTGTCCGCACTCACGTTCCTGCTTTATAAGCGCATTTCTCCTCTGCTCCACAGGGGCGACGAGCGCCTTGCAAAGCGCTCCGCTTCCAAAGCTTCCTGAGCCTGTATAGGCTGAGAACGAAGTTCAGCGTTTCGGTAAAATATATGACGGCGAGATACGCACTCAGTGCATAGCGAGGTATGAACAGCCACACGAGGATAAGACTTGAAAGCGAGTCCACGATGTTCACCCCCATGCACCAGAGCTGTTCTCCGTGACCCTTCAGGCAGCCGTCAACCGCAATGTCCATATACATTATCGGTATCAGCGGGGCGAGGATGCGTATATAGCGTCCCGCCTCGCTGCTTTCGTATATGGACAGACCGAGCATATCCGCAAAAATGAAGATGAACGCTGCCGCCGACATGGAGAAAACAAAGCTCAGGTGCAGAAGCTTTGACGTGAGCGCCCTCGTTTCGTCGGTATCGCCCTGTACCTGCGCGGCGGTAAGCTCCGGCACGATAAGCTCCGCTGCCGCATACATGATGCACGACGGGAAGAGAATGACCGGCAGGACCATGCCCTGTATTATGCCGTAGCCCGCCAGCGCTCCGTCGGAGGAATAGCCCGCCGCCTTCAGCCCGCGCGGGACAAGCAGGTGCTGGATCGTTGAAAGCGCGCTTCGCGTATAGGCCGACACCGCAAGCGGCAGGGCGATTTTGAGCATCCTTCCGGTGAGCCTGTGCCCGCCGTCACAGTCGAGATAATGGCGGCGACGGTCAAAACAGTACATGAGCAGCATCAGAGCGAGGCTGATAAGGTCTGCCGCAAGTCTGCCGAGCGTGACGGCGGCACAGCTTTTTTCAATCTCACCGACAGGGACCTTGGACAGAAACACGGCGACGAACGCTATGCCGCAAAGCTGCTCGATAAGGTGGACAAGAGTGGGCTTCCACACTCTGCCGCAGGCGGTGAAATACCCGGAGACGGAGGAACAGAGCGAAATGCAAGGCATACTCAGCGCAGAGATTCTGAGCGAGAGCACGGTGCGCGCGTCGCCTATCCAGAGAAAGCCCAGAGGCTCTGCAAGCTCCCACAGGATAAGCGCCGCCGCCGTACCGAAAAATGCGCCGTACAGCATACAGCGGCGCATGGCGCTTCTGATGCCGCATACGTTGTCCGCGCCCAGCTCCTCAGCGACCAGACGGGTGGACGCGAAGCGTATACCGGAGATGGCAAAGGTCGCGCCGAGATTCGTGACGGAGGAGACAAGCTGAAAAAGCCCTATCCCCGCCGCGCCTATCCGTCCGGCAAGCCATACCTGAAACGCCATGCCGATACAGCTCATCAGCAGAGATGAGCCTGTCAGAAGTGCGGTATTGAAAACCATCTTCCCGTGCTTTATCGCAAACGCCCCCGTTCCGCGCCCAATCGGCGTATAACCAATGTATGCAAAGAGCGGGCATGGTTGTACAGGGCAGACAAAAATCTTGAAAAAATCAGGGCAGGGTGCTATTATTATTCGTAAGGAAAATTTCAGCCGGAGGTGTTGAAGGTGATAATCACAATAGGCAGACAGCACGGAAGCAACGGTCACGTTATTGCGCGCAGACTTGCCGAGGAGCTTGGCTATAAGTGCTACGACAAGGAGATCGTCGATCAGGCGGCGGAACGCTCCGGCTTCAGCAGGGAGATCCTTTCCTCCTACGACGAGAGAAAGGTTTCAAACTATGTAGTCGCAACGCCGCACTATATCGGCATGAGCGAGGGATTCAGGCTCAATATGCAGATCACCTCCGCCCAGTTTGACACCATCAGAAGCATCGCCGAGGGCGGCAACGCGATTTTTGTGGGCCGCTGCGCCGACTATATCCTCAGAGCGCGCGAGGACCTTGTCCGCGTGTTCATTCTGGCGGATAAGGATTTTCGAGTAAAGACCATGATGGAGCGCCGGAACCTGAGCGAGGAGCAGGCAAAAAAGCTTATCCGCGAGGTGGATAAGGACCGTGCGAGCTACTACAAATACTACACCGACCAGAACTGGGGCGATGCGCAGAACTTCGATCTGTGCCTCAACAGCGGCAGACTCGGCGTGGAGGGCGCGGTTAAGGTTATCACGGCATACGTCGCAGCAGCCGAAAAATGAGATATTGGACGCAGGCAGCGGGAAATGCTGCCTGCGTTTTGCGCTTATAATAGCCGGACTGTCCGGAAAAAACTGTGGAAATTTGGCACGGCATATGTTATAATGCCTTGAATTTTTTTGTTGCGGATTGGGGAGAGAAATATGAAGTGTCCGTTTTGCGGTTTCATGGAGAGTAAGGTCATTGACTCAAGACCTGCGGAGGAAGGCGCGACCATACGCCGCCGCCGTGAGTGCCAGTCGTGCCAGAAACGGTTTACAACATACGAAATAATAGAGAGGCTGCCGCTTGTGGTTGTCAAGCGCGACAACAGCCGGCAGACCTTTGACAAGGTGAAGCTCATCAACGGCATGGTTCGCGCCTGCGAGAAGCGCCCTGTGACGCTCTCCACGCTCGAAGCTATCGCAGACGATATCGAGCAGGAGCTTCAGA
>CAMEHJ010000008.1 GCA_945917385.1 uncultured bacterium | reverse complement strand
CACTTGTGCTGACAGGGGTTTTCTACGCCGCGGCTCCTGCGCTGCTGAGACTGTTCGGCGCGAGCGACGCAACGCTGCCGTATGCGGTGGAGTATGCCAGAATATACATCCTGGGCACGGTGTTCGTACTCACGGTCATGGGCATGAATCCGTTCATTACCACGCAGGGCTTTGCGAAAATCAGCATGATGACCACCCTGATAGGCGCGGTAATCAATATCGTTCTCGACCCCATATTCATCTTTGCCATGGGTTTGGGCGTGCGCGGAGCGGCGCTGGCAACGATTTTGAGTCAGGCCGTCGGCGCGGTGTGGATACTGCGCTTCCTCACGGGGAAAAAGACCATACTGCATCTCACAAAAGAGGGCATGAAGCTTGAAGGAAAGATAATCCTGCCCTGCCTTGCGCTCGGCGCTTCCACGTTTGTAATGCTCTCAACCGAGAGCCTGCTGTCGATATCCTTCACGTCGAGTCTGTCGCGCTACGGCGGCGACCTGGCCGTCGGGGCAATGACGATCATGACAAGCGTGTACCAGCTTGTTATGATGCCGATGACGGGCGTGTGCCAGGGCGCACAGCCCATAATCAGCTTCAACTTCGGAGCGGGAAAGCCCGAGCGGGTCAAGCAGGCGTTCAAAGCCACGCTTTCGGTCTGCCTGACCTACACGGTATTATTCTGGGCGGCCGTTATGATAGCGCCGGAGTTTTTCGCGGGAATCTTCACGAGGGACACAGCGCTGACGGAATACACCGCGTGGGCAATGCGCATCTATCTGGCCGGCGTGTTCGCATTCGGTATGCAGGGAGTATGCCAGCATAGCTTTATGGCGCTCGGACAGGCAAAAATCAGTTTGCTTCTCGCGTGCCAGCGCAAGATAATTATGCTGATACCTCTGATTTTCATTCTGCCGCAGCTCATGGCGAACAAGGTGTTCGCGGTGTTTCTTGCCGAGCCCGTCAGCGATATCGTCTCGGCACTTGTCGCGCTGACCTGTATGCTGCTTCAAATCGACAAGATACTCGCCGGGGGACCGAGGCAGGCTCAAGCTACATAATGTAAATATTTATGAAAAACCGCAGGACGCTTTGCTGTCCTGCGGTTTTAGACTGTCAAAGAACCTTGTTTTACCTGAAAAGGACAAGAAATCCTGCTTGGCTCTCCCTCCGGGAGAGCTGTCACCGCAGGTGACTGAGAGGGTTCGTCGTCGATACTGAATGGTATGGTCATGTTTTTAGCCCTCTCAGTCGGCTTCGCCGCCAGCTCTCCCAAAGGGAGAGCCAAGAGCAGGAAATAGTTCAAATTCTATTGGACAAAGGAACGGTCTGAGTTGCCGTTTCTTTGCTCTTGAGCAAAGCAGTTTTTTGACATACTGAAACCGCAGGACGCTTTGCTGTCCTGCGGTTTTGCAGTATTCGGCGTTTATTCTATGCCCTGCTGCCTGCACCAGATGTCCATGACGAGATTCACGGGCAAAAACTTTACAAGGCGCACCTGCCGTCTAACGGGGTGACCGAGGATGGAGACGGTCTTTTTCTTCGCAAGATCCTTCATCGCCTGCGCGGCGACCTCGTCCGGACCGTACCAGCGGTCAACATAGCGGATGTACTTGTCATGCTCGGCCACCTGCTGAAACTCTGTCTTGATCCAGCCGGGGCAGACGCACATGACGTGGATGCCGGCGGAGCGAAGCTCGCGTCCGAGCGCGCGGGAAAAGCTGAGAACATAGCTCTTGCTTGCGCCGTACACGGTCTGGTAGGGTACGGGCTGCCACGCGGAGTTTGAGCCCATGTTGACGATTGCCGAGCCTGAGCGCATATACGGGATGCTGACATGGCACATGGCGGTGAGCGCGAGGGAATTGAGCTGGGCACTGGAGAGCTGTTTTTTCAAATCATTTTCCGCAAACGGGCCGAACACACCGCAGCCCGCGGCATTGACAAGGATGCTTATCTCCGGCTTCTCCGCGTCGAGCATGGCGGCGTACTCGTCAACGCTGTCAAGCTTCGACAAATCAAGACACACGGCGCGCAGAGGGGTTTTGCAGCTTGCCGACAGTTCCTCAAGGCGCTCCTTCCTGCGGGCGACGACCCAAATCTCGTCAAGCTCGTACTGCCGGTCAACGGCGTACACAAATTCTCTTCCTATTCCGGCGGACGCGCCGGTGATAACGGCAATCTTCATTCCCATACCTCCAAGTTATGTAAACTTATTCGGCGCTTTTCGCGCTTGTTACTACAATTTTTTATAGTATAGCATTTTGTCTCCGTTACCGCAAGGATAACGGAGACAAATAGCCGATTCAGACTGTCTGTATTTTCAGCTTTTCCACAGACTGTGGATGTTGCAGTAGGCAAAGACCGCCTCGACCTCATCGTCCGCGCAGAGAGCGAAGCGCGCCTCAGGCTTTTCACCGGGGCGCAGGCGCTTGAACCGGAGACCCCGCTTGGTCTGAACGGCGATCCACTCGATATAGTGTACGGGCAGCATCGGGTGTTCTTTTGCACCGACCTTGACATGAAGCAGACAGCCCTTCACATTCCATACGGGGACATGAACTTCTCTTGAGGCATTGACGGCGCCGGGGATAAGCAAGGTCATTTTATCGCCGCAGCAGACGAGGGAAGCGCCACTGTCATTGACAGGGGTGACAATATTGCCGCAGTTTTCGCAGATGAAGAATTTCTGATCCATAGTGTCCTCCTCTCAATATTCATTGAACATTGTATAATTAGGGCTTGATATACGCTGACGAAGTCAGCGGCCGCCTCTATATTCTATTACGCCGCCGCGCCGACGGTAACGGTATTTGCAAAATGAAATCAAGCGGCTGCCAAGGCAAAAGCCCCTTTCAATGCCCGGACGTTCCTGCTATACAGGACACATACTGATGGATTTCGCGCCTCTATACTCGTATGCCGCGTAATACTACAAAAATTGAATACTGTCAATGCATTTGCCTATGTACTGTATATACAAATTTTTGGTTGTAACAGCGCAAGGAAGGAAGATCAGGATTTGGAAACCTGCCAGATGCCAAATAATATCAGGGCTGCTCCAAAGAGCATCATTCCGTTGAACGGCTCATGCAGGAAAAGAATTCCGCTGAACAGCGAGCATATCGTACTCACAGAGGAAATGGCGGAAAACACTACCACAGGCATTTTGGGGATGGCGTAGTTTACCAGAAGATTTGCGCCCGTCGAGCAGAACACGGCAAGAAACAGCATACACAGCAGATAGCTTCTGTCTCTGAGGGGCGCAAAATAAATGCCGAGGTCGCCGCCGGTCTCCGCGGCAGCCTGAACCGTGAAGAAAACGGCGCAGGCGGCAACGACGAAAAATGTCCGCTCAAAGAATGTATATTCAGCGGAGGAGAGCTTATTGACCACCCTGTAAATTGCGCTGACAAGCACGCTCGCCCCCAGAATCAGCGCGCCCTTAGCCGTCACAACGCCCAGTGCGCTGCCGTTGTAGCTTATCAGCATGACGCCGACAATGGGGAGAATGCTGAGGAAAACCTGCTTTCTGGTCGGATATTCTCTGAGCATGATAATCGCCGCGACGATGGACACCACCGGCACCACGGAGATAAGCATCCCCGCGAAAGAGGCGTTGGTGTAGAGAATACCGCGGCTCTCCAAAAAGTAGTAGACGGGCATACACAGAATGACCCCCAGTGCGGAGGACAGGTGCTTGCCCTTGAGATGCAGTTCAAAGCGCCCGGTTGCCATGAGCAGCAGAAGTATGAAAAAGGACAGAACAAAACGGTGCGACAGCAGAATGGTAGGGGAGGCCGAAGCAAGGGCCACCCTTGTAAACATATTGCTCAGACCCCAGAAAACATTTCCGAGAATATCCGCCGCCAGCGCCGCAAAGGGAATGGCTGCCGCGGCGGACGCGGATACCCCCGCGCCTGCTCTCGGGGCTTTTTCATGAGCCATTTCAAATCACCGACTTTCATACGATGCGCGCCGTATAAATTCACAAAGCGCGGAAAAATCGCGGCTCCCGCCGGACTGAAACGGGCTGCCGCGATTTGGTATTATAGACCGTTCCGGCCTGTTTTGCAACAGCGGTTTGAGCGGGGAATGACGCAGAATCGGGAGACTGTCAAAAAGCTTTTTTATGAGCAGAAACGCCGGAGCAAAGCGGGCTTTGCTCCGGCGTGGTGCGATTATTTTTAACTTGTGAGAGTCTCACATACCCGCAAGCACCTTGTAGCTTGCGTAGCGCTTGGCGGTAAACTCCTCCGCCTCCTTGAAGAGCTGCTCCGCGCGCTCAGGGAAGGTGCGGGTCAGGGATGCGAAGCGAACCTCGCCCATCATGAACTCGCGCAGCTTGCCGTTCGGCTCCTTGCTGTCGAGGATGAAGGGGTTCTTGCCCTCGGCAATGTTTTCGGGGATGTAGCGGAACAACGGCCAGTAGCCGCACTCGACCGCAAGCTTCTCCTCCTCCTGAACCTTGCCCATGCCGTTTACAAGACCGTGGTTGATGCAGGGCGCGTATGCGATGATAAGGGACGGACCCTTGTGCTTCTCCGCCTCTTTCAGTGCGGTGATGAGCTGTGCGGGATTTGCGCCCATGGCGACCTTGGCGACATAGACGTTGTCATAGACCATGGCGATACGGCCGAGGTCCTTCTTCGCGGTGGCCTTGCCCGCGTTTGCAAACTGTGCAACTGCTCCGATAGGCGTGGCCTTGGACGCCTGACCGCCGGTGTTGGAGTAAACCTCGGTGTCAACGACGAGGATGTTCACGTCCACGCCGGAGGCAAGCACATGGTCAAGACCGCCGTAGCCGATGTCGTAGGCCCAGCCGTCGCCGCCGTACATCCACATGGTCTTTTTGACCAGCGCGTCGGTGCGGTTTGCGAGCCACCTGACGTCCTCGTTTGCGCAGTCGGCGGCGGCAAGCGCCTCCTTCAGCGCGTCGGAGACCTCGCGGGTTAAGTCGGGGTCGTCGCCCTTTTCGAGCCATGCAGCGATTGCCGCTTTCAGACCTTCGTCGATATCCGCCTCAAGTGCTGCCATGGCGTGGGTCTTTGCCTGAGTACGCATCTGCTCAACGGACAGACACATACCGAGAGAGTATTCGGCGTTATTTTCAAACAGGGAGTTGGAGGGAGCGGGACCGTAGCCCTTCGCGTTCGTGGCGTAGGGGAAGGTGGGTGCGGAGGAGCCGACAACGTAGGTGCAGCCCGTTGCGTCCGCAACGTACATACGCTCACCGAAGAGCTGGGTCATCAGCTTCATGTACGGAGCCTCGCCGCAGCCGGCGCAGGCGCCGTTGAACTCGTAGAGAGGACGCTCGAACTGGCTGCCCTTGACGGAGAACTTGCCCATCGGGTTTGCCTTCTGCGGGAGCTTGATAAGCCAGTCCCAGTTGGGCTGCTCGTGCATCTGGCTCTCAAGCGGCTCCATGACCAGCGCCTTGTTCTTTGCAAGGCAGGCGTTTGCGCAGGAGGAGCAGCCCTGACAGTCGATGGGGTCAACCTGGATTCTGAAGGTATAGTTTTCAAAGCCCTTGCCGGCAGCCTTCTTGGTCACGACGCCTGCCGGAGCGGCGGCAGCCTCCTCCGCGGTGAGCAGGAACGGACGGATGGCGGCGTGCGGGCAGACGAGAGAGCACATGTTGCAGCCGATGCAGTTTTCGGGAATCCACCTGGGGACGTTGGTGGCGATGCCGCGGCGCTCATACTTCGAGGTCTCAACGGGGGAGACGCCGTCCGCGTAGGGCATGAACTTGGAGACGGGAACCTTGTCGCCGTACTGGTTGTTGATGGGTATCTGAATGTCGCGGATGTACTGCGGGAGAGTGGGGTCGATGACGACTTCCTCGTCCTGAAGCTCTGCCCAGGCGGCGGGAACGTCGATTTTGACGGCCTTTTCAAGACCCGCGTCGATGGCGGCGCAGTTCATGTTGACGATCTTCTCGCCCTTCTTGGAGTAGGTCTTGATGATTGCGTCCTTCATGTAGCCGACAGCCTCGTCAATGGGCAGCACGCCGGAGAGCTTGAAGAAGGCGGCCTGCAGCACGCTGTTGGTGCGGTTGCCGAGACCGATCTCGGCGGCGATGGCGGTGGCGTCGATGGTGTAGAAGTTGATGTGCTTCTGGGCAAGGATGCGCTTGGTGCGGTTGGTAAGCTCGGCTTCAAGCTTCTTGCCGGTCCAGTCGGTGTTCAGCAGGAAGGTGCCGCCCTCCTTGATTTCGGAGACGATGTCGAAGCTCTTCATGTAGCTCTGCTTGTGGCAGGCGACAAAGTCGGCCATCGTGACATAGTAGGTGGAGCGGATAGGCTCGTGACCGAAGCGGAGGTGGCTCTTGGTGACGCCGCCGGATTTCTTGGAGTCGTACTCAAAATAGGCCTGCGCGTACTGGTCGGTGTTGTCGCCGATGATCTTGATGGAGTTCTTGTTAGCGCCGACCGTACCGTCGGAGCCGAGACCCCAGAACTTGCAGGAGATGATGCTCTTGCCGGCGGTGACGATGTTCTCACCGACGGGCAGAGAGGTGTTGGTCACGTCATCGACGATGCCGACGGTGAAGTGGTTCTTCTGCTCGCCCTTCATATTGTCGAATACCGCCTTGACGTGTGCGGGGATGGTGTCCTTGGAGGACAGACCGTAGCGGCCGCCGAGAACCTTCACGCCACTGAACGCGGTCTCGTTGAGCGCGGTGCAGACATCCTCGAACAGCGGCTCACCGGCGCTGCCGGGCTCCTTGGTGCGGTCAAGCACGCTGATGACCTCAACGCTTGCGGGCAGGGCGGCGGCGAGATGCTTCGCGGAGAAGGGGCGGTAGAGATGAACCTGAATCATACCGACCTTTTCGCCCCGTGCGTTCATGTAGTCCACAACCTCGTGCATCGCTTCGCACACGGAGCCCATGGCGATGGCGACGTACTTTGCGTCGGGCGCGCCGTAGTAGTTGAAGAGCTTGTAGTCGCGGCCGGTAAGCTCGTTAATGGCGTCCATCTTTGCCTGAACGATGTCGGGCAGGGCGTTATATGCGGTGTTGCAGGCCTCTCTGGACTGGAAGAAGGTGTCGGGATTCTGGAGGGTGGAGCGGATGGTGGGGTGCTCGGAGTTCAGGGCGTGATCTCTGAAGCGCTGCACGCAGTCCCAGTCAAGGAGCTTGCCGAGATCCTCATAGTCGAGCACGTCGATTTTCTGAATCTCATGGCTGGTGCGGAAGCCGTCAAAGAAGTGCATAAAGGGGATGCTGCCCTTGATGGCGCTCAGATGCGCGACGGCGGCGATGTCCATACACTCCTGAACGCTGCCGGAGCAGAGCATTGCAAAGCCGGTCTGGCGGCAGGCCATAGCGTCGGAGTGGTCACCGAAGATGGAGATGGAGTGAGTGCCGACGGTTCTTGCCGCGACGTGCATGACGCCGGGGAGCATGGAGCCCGCGATGCGGTACATGGGCGGAATCATAAGCATAAGACCCTGAGACGCGGTGTAGGTGGTGGCGAGAGAGCCAGTCTCAAGCGCGCCGTGCATGGCGCCGCAGGCGCCGGACTCTGCCTGAAGCTCGACTATCTGGACGGGCTGACCGAAAAGATTCTTCTTTCCGTGAGCCGCCCAGTCGTCAACGTGGTCTGCCATGGGGCTTGAGGGGGTGATGGGGTAGATGGTCGAAACCTCGGTGAATGCGTAGGATACATACGCGGCGGCTTCGTTGCCGTCCATGGTTTTCATGTGTTTGATTTCTTTGCTCATTACTTACCTCCGATTATGTATGTTTGTTTTGAATCGATAAGCGGTTTATAATTCAAACTCAGTCCGGCAAAACGCTGCGCTGCCGGACAAAGCTTTCCGTCGAAAAACAGTATAAAGGCTTTCGGCGATATTGTAAAGCGCGGCATATTATACCGTCGAAAAATTCCCCGGAAGCCTGAGCTTCCGGGGATTGAAGTCAAAATTGTACCCGCAGATTATGCGCAGACTTTTAAGAAGCTTACTGGCCGAGGTACATCGCGCTGAGATTCTCGTCGGCAAGAAGCTCAGCGGCGGTGCCGCAGCGGACGATCTCGCCGGTCTGCATTATATATGCGCGGTCGGAAATGCTCAGCGCCTTTTTTGCGTTCTGCTCGATGAGCATGACGGTCGTGCCCTCCTGGTTGAGCTTCTTGATGGTGTCCATAACGAGAGAAACGATAACCGGCGCAAGACCGAGAGAAGGCTCGTCGAACATCATGAGCTTGGGGCGTGCCATCATGCCGCGTCCGATGGCGAGCATCTGCTGTTCGCCGCCGGAGAGGAGACCGCCGTACTGCTTATGGCGTTCCTTCAGGCGGGGGAAGATCTCGTAAACGTGGTCCATGTCGGCCTTGATGCCGGCGGCGTCGCTGCGGTGGACCGCACCGACACGCAGATTTTCCTCAACGGTGAGCTTGGCAAAGATCTGTCTTGCTTCGGGAACCTGAACAAGTCCTGCCTGAACAAGCTCGTAGGGCTTTCTTGAGGTGGGCTTGCCGAGAAACTCTATCGTACCGCCGGTGGTTTTCATGACGGAGGAAATGCACTTGAGCAGGGTGGATTTACCGGCTCCGTTTGCACCGAGGACGGATACGACCTCGCCCTCCTCAATCTCAAGAGAGACGCCTCTGAGCGCCTTGATTCCGCCGTAAGCCGCGGTGAGGTTATCAACTTTCAGAATAGTGGCCATTACTCGTCACCTCCAAGATATGCGCGGATTACTTCGGGATTTGCCTTGACCTCGGCGGGAGTGCCGACGGCGATGGTCTTGCCGAAGTTGAGAACGGTGCAGTGATCGCAGAGATTCGTAACAACGTCCATATGATGCTCTATCATCAATACGGTGAGGTTGAACTTGTCCTTGATTTCCTTGACGAAGTTAACGAGGTCAAGAGACTCCTCCGCGTTCATGCCTGCCGCCGGCTCGTCCAGAAGCAGAAGCTTCGGGTTAAGCGCCATAGCGCGGGCAATCTCCAGCTTGCGCTGATGGCCGTAGGGGAGGGAGCTTGCCCTCTCGTTTGCCTTGTCCTGAAGACCGACTATCTCAAGCAGGCCCATCGCCTTTTCGGTGAGGAACTTTTCGCGTTCCTTGAACTTCTTCGTGTGGAAGAAAGCCTGGGGCATATTGTAGGTTGCGTCCATACCGCTTGCGATAATGACGTTTTCAAGGACGGGGAGGTTTGCGAACAGACGGATGTTCTGGAAGGTTCTGCCGATACCGAGCTGCGCGACCTTGCTGGGGGGTGAGCCGGTAATATCCTGACCGTCAAGAAGTATTTTGCCGGTGTCGGGGGCGTAGATACCGGTGATGTTGTTGAAAATTGTGGTTTTGCCTGCGCCGTTGGGACCGATAAGACCGTGTACCTTGCCCTTTTCGATCTTGACGCTGAAATTGTCTATTGCGTGGACGCCGCCGAAATGCTTGTCAACATTCTGCATTTCAAGGATGATGGAGCTGTTTTCGTTACTCATTGTGCATCAACCTCCTTGGCGGTTTTTTTGCTGAGCTTTGCTATGAGCTTTTTTATGTTTCCGATCAGCCTCGTGATGGAGAACTCCTTGTAGCCGTAAAGTCCGCTGGGCTTAAACATGATGATGAGAACGACCGCAAGGCTGTAAATGAGCATACGGTAGTTGGAGAGGGAGCGGAAGACCTCCGGCAGACCGGTGACAAGGATCGCGCCCAGAACGGAGCCGGTGAGCGAGCCGAGACCGCCGATAACGGTGGTGGTAATAAGCTCGCAGCTCTTTGCGAGGTTGAAGCTCACGGGAACGATGTACATCAGGTAGCCGGCGTAAAGGGCGCCCGCCCAGCCCGCGTAGATGGCGGAGAAGGTGAAGGACATTCTCTTGTAGCGGTATGCGTTGATGCCGACCGCCTCAGCCGCCATCTCGTTTTCTCTGATGGAGGTGAGGTTACGGCCGTATTTGGAGTGGATAAAGCGCCATGCGATAACAAAAGCGAGAATGGTGCAGATGACGCAGAAGAGCATACTGGAGAAGTTGGGGATGCCGGGGAAGCCCGCCGAGCCGCCGGTAATACCCTTCAGGTAGTTGAAAAGCACTCTCACGCACTCACCGAAGCCAAGGCAGGTGATAAGGAAGTAGTCGCCCTTGAGCTTGAGGGTGATGGAGCCGAGCGCGAATGCGACAGCGCCGGCGATCAGCGCACCGAGGATGATTGCAAGCAGGAAGTTCACATGGTATCTGACGGTCAGAATCGCGACCGCGTAAGCGCCGATGGACATGAAGCCTGCGTTGCCAAAGGAGAACAGTCTCGTAAATCCGGTAAGAACGGACATACCGAGAACCGCGATGATGTTGACGCACATCATGATGATAACGCCCTGCAGGTATGAGTTGATGCCGAAGAAGTTACAGAAGGCATTGTTTATAGTGTTGAATAACTCTAACATGATCTGCCCTCCTTATGCCTTGTCCTGAACGTCAACGCCAAACAGACCGCTCGGCTTGACAAGCAGGAGGATGATGAGAATTGCGAAGGAGAAGAAGTCGCGGAGGCTGGAGCTTATGTAGGCGGAGACAAGCGTCTCGATAACGCCGAGAAGGAGTGCGCCCACGATTGCGCCCGGAACGCTGCCGAGACCGCCTATGACGGAGGCGATAAAGGCCTTCAGACCGATATTGCCCATGGTCGGGAACACATTATATTTCATACCGTACATCATACCGGCAACACCCGCGAGAGAACCGGCAAGGAGGAACACGCAGGCAATGGATTTATCAACCTTGATGCCGAGAACCCTTGCGGCATTGTGGTTGCACGCGATGGCACGGACGTTGAGACCGAATTTGGTTTTGTTGATGAGGTAAATGAGAATGGAAATGACCACAGCGGTGATTGCAAGGCTGATAAGGTCAAGAACACCGATGTAGGAAGAGCCGATCTGGATCGTGCTGACGGGAAGCTTGAAGCTGTAAGAACGGTACTGACCGGTAAAAATCAGGTTGGAGGCCTGCTGGAAAACGTTAGAAAGACCCATTGCAGCGATCATAAGGAACATATTGGGTGCTCCGGTGCTGCGGATGCGGCGATATGCAACTCTCTCACAGGCATAGCTTACTGCCGCGCCGCCGAGAACACCTGCGACGACTGCAATGACGAACGGGGTGCCGAGGATGTTTGAGAAAACGATGGCGACATACGCGCCGACCATGGCAAATTCACCGTGCGCCCAGTTAGAGAAGTCAAGCAGGCTATAAATCAGTGAGTATCCGGTGGCGAGCAGCGCATAGATGCCGCCGATGGATATTCCTGTTATTATCTGTTGAAATAACATAACTTATCAAATCTCCTCCGGAATGGGGTTTAAGAAAAGGGAGGGAGGGGTTAACCCTCCCCCCTTTTTAGGGATCATAAGATTAGAAATTCAGGTAAGCCGAATTACTGTGCCGCAACGGTCTCAAGGTATACGAACTCGGTGCCTTCGCACTTGTAGATTGCGCATGCCATGGAGGGGTTGTGGGTCTCGGCGTCCATAACGAGGGTACCGATCATGCCTTCGAAAACGTCAGTTGCTTCAAGAGCGTCACGGATGGCTTCGGGCTCTGCGGAGCCTGCACGCTCGATAGCGTCCTTGATCCAGTACACGCCGTCACGGCCGAAGAGGCACTCTGCTTCCATGCTGGACATGGGCTTCTCCTTCATGACCTTCTCGCCGAACTCCTTGGCTGCGGGGAGGTTGAAGCCGATACGGGAGACATAGAGGCAGCCTTCAAGAGCACCCTGTGCCTCGGCTGCGAGCTGCTGGGAGTCCCAACCGTCGTGGCCCATCATCAGAGCCTCGATGCCAAGCTCACGGGCCTGCTTTGCGAAGGTAGCGGTCTTTGCGTAGTCGTTCATGACGACGAAGATGACTTCGGGATCAGCGGCCTTGATCTTGGCGAGCTGAGCACGGAACTCGGTGTCGCCTTCCTGGCACTGCTCATCGGCAACAATGGAGCCGCCCTTTGCGGTGAAGGAATCACGGATGAACTGACCGACGGACTCGGAGTTGGTGTTGCCGGCAACGGTGAAGAGAGCTGCCTTGGTGAACTTCAGGCCGTCATAAGCGTAGTTGCCGATAACGGTGCCGAGGTAAGAGTCGATGAAGCACATACGGAAGGAGTAGGGGTGGAGCTTGCCGTTCTCGTCGATGGTAACGAGCTCGTTGGAAGCAGCGGTACCGATGATGGGAACCTTCATCTCGTCAGCGACGGAAGCCATGGGGATGTTGCAGGAGGAGAAGTTGGTGCCGATTTCTGCAACGATGTTGTGCTCGGTGATGAGCTTTCTGAGGGCGGAGACGGAGTCGGCAGCCTCGCCCTTGCCGTCCATGGCAATGAGCTCAAGCTTTCTGCCGAGGACGCCGCCGGCGGCGTTGATCTCGTCAACTGCGACCTCTGCGCCGTACTGACCTGCGGTGCCCCAGAGAGCGGTGGCGCCGGTAAGGTCGGAAACGTAGCCAATCTTGATGGTTTCCTCTGCTGCGGGAGCAGCAGCGGTGCTGCCGCCTGCTGCAGGAGCGGAGCTTGCTGCGGGAGCGGAAGAGCCGCCGCATGCGCAGAGAGCCATCACCATTGTGAGCGCAAGTAAAATAGCCAGTGCTTTTTTCATGTTCATTCCTCCATAAAAATTTTTCAGGTGCATACGTGATGCGTTGTATTCAGTTTAACAAAAAAACTTCGTTTGTCAAGTTGGATAATGAATGATTATGTGGTGTTGTGTTGGAAAATAAAACGCTGATAAAAGTGCTTAAAAAGCCTGTATAGCTTCAAAAAAGTCGAAGAAATGGCAAAGAAAGTGTGTAAAAAATTGAGTTAGTTGTGAAAACGAAAAGACCCTCAAAGCGTAATTTTGTGAATAACCTCACAAAACAACACAGCGTAATTAGCTATATTACACAAATTATTCGGAGAGGCCAATAAATGATTTGATTTTTGTGGTTTTTTGTGTGTATAATCAACTTGTATGGTG
The DNA here is from genome assembly GCA_945917385.1 of uncultured bacterium. The sequence continues at coordinate 33 of CAMEHJ010000008.1, read as the reverse complement.
CGGCTTCTTATGGGCTAACTATATCCGAAAACA
>CAMEHJ010000007.1 GCA_945917385.1 uncultured bacterium | reverse complement strand
GCCGACGTAGGAGCCGGGGGCGTCCTTTGCGGTGTTGTAGGCGTGCTCAAGCGAGACATTGGTTCTCAGCCAGCGGGCGGGGCCGACGAAGCCGCGGGCGATGATGGTACCGCCGTCGGCGCAGTCAACGACCATCTTCTTCCACAGATCGCAGAAGTCAGACTCCTCGGTGGCGAGGAAGCGGGTGCCCATCTGCACGCCGTCCGCGCCCATTGCGAGAGCGGCCGCCATGGATTTGCTGTCGCAGAAGCCGCCCGCGCCGCAGACGAGAGTGTTCTCATCGGAGAACTTCTCAACGATGTCAGGCAGAAGCGTCATGGAGTGGACGGGCTGCCATGCGGTGTGCATACCGCCCTCATGACCGGAAGCGACAAGAACCTGAACGCCCGCCTTTTTGCAGCGTGCGGCAGTCCTGACGCCGGGGAAGACGTGCATCCAAACCATGCCCTGCTCCTTGACGAAGTTTGCCCAGGGCATCGGGTCGCCGGCGGTGGTGACGAGAACCTTGAAGCGGCGCTGCATTTCGGGATTGTCCGCGCGCAGCTCCTTGATGGCCTGCATGACCTTCATGGCGTTTTCCTTGACCTCGGCGGAAACCATGACATTTGCGCCGAAGATGGCGTCGTCGTTGGTCTCCTCGAAAACGCGGGTGAACATCTTCTTGAAGATGGTCACGTCGTCGTCATCGACGCTTGCGTGTGCCTGCTTGCAGAAGTCCTCAAAAACGATGGGATTGGAGTTGCGGGAAGTGGTTGCAAAGGTGCTGCAAAGACCGAGACAGCCCGCATTTGCCGCGGCGATGCAGAGGCTGGTCACAGGGTAGGGGCCCATACCGGCCTGAATGATGGGGTACTTGATGCCGACAAGCTCGGTAAGTCTGGTTTTAAGCATAGTTCATTCCTCCGAAAAAGATTATTTTTGATATGAAAGAATCCATATTCTTTGTGCCTATTTTATAACAAAATCCGCATCGAACAAAGAGTAAACGATACAAAAACATTTGGAGTGTTTGACCACAGGTTTGGTAATTTTTACACAAAAAATAGACCCATAGCGGGAAGAAAAAGCCCTGTACAGCAAGAGGAAACTGTGCTACAATAACAGGAAGAAAAGAGAAAAGGGGAAGAAAAATGAAAAAAGCGGTTATGACTGCACTTTTGTGGGCCGTATTGATGTTCGCGGGCTTGGTGATTCTGGACCTTGTGCGCGGTAATGATATCAACTGGTTTATTTCGGCCGTGGGTGCTGCGGCGATATTTGTGTTCAAGACCATGCTCGGCATTGCGGAAGAAAAAGCAAAAAAGAGACAGGATAAGGAATAACAGTATATAAGCAAAGGGCGCGCCGGCGGCGCGCTCTTTGCTTTGCAATAATTCGAAATTTAACCCCACAAAGCGGTGAGCATGGGGATTATCTGCTTTTTGCGGCTCATCACCTTGGGCAAGAATACACAGCCGTCCTTCGGCTCGACGTTGAAGGCCTGCTGGATGGCGTCGTCGCTGCCGAGGTAGACGAGATGAGAGCCCTCAAGCAGAACGTCGGTAAGCATGAGGATGACCATGTCGAACTCGTTTTCCTTCTGCAGCCTGCGCATCGTAGTGAGAAACTCTTCCTTCCTTGCGAGAAAGCGCGCGGAGTCGATGCAGGTGATCTGGCTGACGCCGATGTTCTGCTCGGAGATATGGAACTGCTTGTAGTCCGTTCTGAAAAGCTCGTCCGCGCTCTTTTCATCGGAGAAGCCGGTGGAGAACAGCTCCTTTCCCAGATCCTCAAGCGAGATGTGCGCAATGCGGGCAAGCCGCTCCGCCATGGCGATATCGCGCTTTGTGCAGGTGGGGGACTTGAACATTACGGTGTCGGACAGAATGGCCGCCGCCATAAGTCCCGCCATGTTCGGGGAGGGCATGACGCCGTGCTCCTGATACATGGAGGTGATGATGGTGTTGGTACTGCCGACAGGCTCGTTTCTGACGATGATGGGCTGTTTGGTCTGAATATCGGCAAGGCGGTGGTGGTCGATGATCTCGGTTATCTCCACCTGTTCAAGTCCGCGCACGGACTGCGACGCCTCGTTGTGGTCAACGAGCACGACGCGCTTTCTCTTCGGGCGAAGCAGATGAAAGCGCGAGAGCGTACCGACGACCTTGTCGTTCTCGTCTACTACGGGGTAGCATCTGTAACGGCTGGAGAGCAGGACCTCCTTGACGTCATCAATGTAGTCCGTGAGGTGGAAGGCGACCAGCTTTTCCGTTGTACACACGCGCATAACGGGCAGCGCCTGATAGATAAGCCGCGCGGACTGTCTTGCGTCGAGCATGGTGGAGATGATGCAGGTGGGGCCGGGGAAATCAACTAACTCCTGGGTGATCTCCGTCTGACAGAGGATGAGACAGTTGACCTTGGCTTTCAGCGCAAGGCTGATAACATCCGGCTGATTGCCGCAGATGATGATGCTGTCACTTGAGAAGATGCTCGTGTCGTCGTAGGACTTCGGCAATGCGACGTTGACATAGCCGGAGATGTTGCTCTCGTACTCACCGAACTCGTTTACAAGGCGGCCGTCAAGCACGCTGACGAGGTTGAAAACCGGCATGGAGTCGATACGGCTGTTGTATATGGTGTGCAGATCGTGGGATGCGATATCACCGGCCGAGAGCATACCGTAGAGCGTGCCGTCCTCATTGACGATGGGCACGGCGGCGATCTCCCCCTCGCGCATCGAGCGCCACGCAAGGTCGAGCGAGACGGACTTGTTCAGCACCGGCGGGCGGTCGAACTCAAGGTCACAGACCTGATTGCGCATATTGTGTATGTACATCGGCGGCTCAAACCCGAAGCGGTCAAGCATATGCTGCGTTTCATCGTTGATAGCGCCTATGCGCACGGCGACATATTCCCTGTCACCCAGGGCGTTGCGGAGGTTAGCGTATGCCATGGAGGCGACAATGGAGTCGGTATCGGGGTTGCGGTGGCCGGTGACAAATATCTCATTCATGTTGATTTCCCCCAAAAGCGGAGTATAATATTAGTCAGGTTATAACAACTTTCTGGTCATAATAACTATACGGACATTATATGATATGGCCCATGAGATTTCAAGCGCCTATTTGGAAAATGCCTTGTTATAATAATCACTTGGAAAAAGCGGAGTGAAAGATGAGAGAAAACCTGAGAAAAAAGCTGAGATGTGCAGCTGCGTTTATCTTGTGTGCGCTGCTGCTTACAGGCTGCGCCGTGCCCGCACTCAATACGGACGGACGCGAAAGCACACCGCGCTTTTCCGAGATGGAGTATTCAAGGCCAGATATGAGCGAAATTGAGAAAAACATAGACGCCGCCCTCAACGCGCTTGAAAACGGCGCGTCGTACCGGAAGCTCCTGCGCCTGCTTGAGCGCTGCTATGAGGATTTCAGCAATTTTTCCACAATGACGACGATAGCGTCGATTCGCGCGGACATGGATATGCGCGACGGGTATTACACAGCCGAGAGCGAGTGGTGCAGCGAGCAGTTTTATTCCGCCCGGCAGATGCTGGAGGAGCTTTACTGCGCCTGTGCAGAGTCAAAGCACGGCAAAAGGCTTGAGGAGGATTTTTTCTGGGAGGGCTTTTTGGAGGAATACGGCGACGGCAGCGCGGTGACGGACGATGCGTGCGTTGCGCTTTTGCAGCGGGAGAGCACCCTCGTCGCGCAATACTACGCCCTCATGCTCGACCCGACGATAAGAATGGACGGGGACGAGGTGAAGCTCAATGACTACCTGACCTACGCGGGCAGCTATGATTACACGCGCGCACTGACCCTGTTCTGCGAGCAGTATAACGGGCGCTTCGCGGAAATCTATACGGAGCTTGTTATGCTGAGAAAGGAGCTTGCGCTGCGGCTTGGGTATGATACTTACGAGCAGATGCAGTTTGAATATTTCTTCGGCAGGGACGATACGCCTGAGCAGGCGGAGCGCTATGTCAGTGACGTAAAGGAGTATATAGTACCGCTTTACATTGAAATAATGAGCGATAACCCATACGCGAAGGCGGACTATTACTATATAGATTCAAACGAGACAATGGAGGTATTGCTTGCCGCGGTAGGGCAGATGGGCGGCACCGTAGAGGAAGCCTGTGACTTCATGCTCACGCATGAGCTTTTCGATATCGAGCAGCGTGACTATAAGGCTGACCGTTCATACCAGACCTACATCACGGACTATGAAGCACCGTTTCTGTTTACAAACCCGCTCGGAGACGTGTCGGATATTCTCACTGCGGCGCATGAGTTCGGGCATTACACGGACGCCTATGTGAACTATAACCGGGATGAGAGCATCGACCTTGCGGAGGTGTTCTCGCAGTCGATGGAATTTCTGGTGCTCGACAGGCTGGACGAGGTAATGAGTGAGGAACAGACGGAAAATCTCCTGCTCATAAAGCTGCTCGACACGCTGGAGCTTTATGTTCAGCAGGCGTCATTCTACGAGTTTGAAAAGGCGGTGTATGAGGCGGATGAGGATGAGCTTGACGCCGAGTTTCTGAGCGAACTTTCGCTGCGCCTTGCGGAGGAGTACGGCTACTGCGCCGGCATGAATAAAAGCTATTACGCATATAGCTGGCTGACGGTGGTGCACTTCTTTGAGCAGCCCTTCTACGTTATCAGCTACCCCGTGTCCAACAGCGTTGCGATGCAGATTTACGAGCTTGAGCGGGAGGAGAGCGGGCGCGGGCTTGATAAATTCATGGAGCTTTTATCGCTTGATACCGAGTATATCATTGACGCGGCGGAGAGCGCGGGGCTTGAAAGTCCGTTTGCCGAGGGCGCGGTGTCACGCACCAGGGATGCGCTCCTTCGCTTTGCCGAAGGCTGCGGCGTGATGTAAAGCGCTTATCGGCTTCCTTTTCTGTTTCAGCCAAACCAAAAACTCTCCGGTACGCCGGAGAGCTTTTTCGTACTTTGCCCTTGATGCAAAGGAATATATAGCGGTTGAAATCGGGAGGAATATGTGGTAAATTGTACTGTGAATAATAATGAGGTGCAGTATGCCCAACTGCGGCTTTTGCCCTCATAAACTGTCTGAACAGGGGATGAACCACGCATGAAAGAAATAAAACCCTTTGAGAAAAAAGTTTATCTGAGCAGTCCCACCATGCACGGGGACGAGCTGAAATACATGACCGAAGCTTACGATACAAACTGGATGAGCACCGTCGGCGCGAACATCAACGAGGTCGAGCGCATTGTCTGCGAGAAGGTAGGCTGCCGGTATGCGGTCGCGCTCTCCGCGGGTACGGCGGCGCTGCATATGGCGGTAAAGCTTGCGGGAGTTCGGCCGGGGGACAGGGTGTTCTGCTCCGACATGACCTTTTCAGCGACCGTGAACCCCGTGGTTTACGAGGGCGGTGTGCCCGTGTTTATCGACACGGAGCGCGACACATGGAACATGGACCCCGCGGCACTTGAAAAGGCGTTTGAGCTTTATCCTGACGTGAAGGTCGTCGTCGCGGCACACCTGTACGGCACGCCCGGCAAGATAGACGAGCTGAAAGCGGTATGCGTCAGGCACGGCGCTGTGATTATCGAGGACGCGGCGGAGTCGCTGGGCGCAAGCTACAAGGGCAGACAGACCGGTACCTTCGGTACATATAACTGCATCTCCTTTAACGGCAACAAGATCATCACCGGCTCTGCCGGCGGTATGCTGCTGACCGACGATATCGAGAGCGCGAACAAGGTCCGCAAGTGGTCAACCCAGGCAAGAGAGCAGGCCCCGTGGTATCAGCATGAGGAGCTTGGCTACAACTACCGCATGAGCAACGTCATCGCCGGCGTCGTGCGCGGACAGTTCCCCTATCTTGAGGAGCATATCGCACAGAAAAAGGCGATTTACGAGCGGTATAAGGAGGGCTTCAAGGGGCTGCCCGTGAGCATGAACCCCTATGACGCGGAAAATTCCGAGCCGAATTTCTGGCTCTCCTGCATGATTATCGACAAGGACGCAATGTGCCGTCAGGTGCGCGGCGAGACGGACGCACTGTATGTACATGAAAGCGGCAAGAGCTGCCCCACCGAAATCCTTGAGGCCATTGCCGCCATCAACGCCGAGGGCAGACCCATCTGGAAGCCCATGCATATGCAGCCCATCTACCGCATGAACGGCTTCGTCACAAGAGCGGGAAACGGCCGCGCACGCACCAACGCCTATATAGCGGGCGAATTTGAGGACGTTGGCATGGATATCTTCAATCGCGGACTGTGCCTGCCGAGCGACAACAAGATGACGAAGGAGCAGCAGGACGCGATAATCGAGGTCATCAGAGGGTGCTTTGAATAATGGCGGACAAGAAAGAGCTTATCATTATCGGGGCGAGCGGGCACGGCAAGGTCGTGGCCGACATCGCAAGGAAAAACGGCTACGAAAAAATTTCGTTTCTGGATGACAACGAAGCGCTGCAAAAGTGCGGCGGGTATGACGTGATCGGACGCAGTGAGGACGCGAGCGCTTACGGCTGTGATTTCGCGGTGGCTGTCGGGAACGCAAAAATCCGCAGGAAAATCATGGAGAGGCTGCGGCGCGAGGGGAAGAACACCCCGACGCTCATCCACCCGAATGCGGTGCTTGCCGAGGACGTATCGGTCGGCGCCGGCACGGTGATAATGGCGGGCGCGGTCGTAAATCCGGGGGCGAAAATCGGCCAAGGGTGCATCGTGAATACGGGCGCGTCCGTTGACCACGACTGCACGCTCGGGGACTTTGTCCATGTCTCGGTCGGCGCGCATATCGCGGGCACAGTGGAGATCGGCGATGAAACATGGGTCGGCATCGGCGCCGCTGTCAGCAACAATCTCTGCGTTGCCGGCGGCTGCATGATAGGCGCTGGCGCAGTCGTTGTAAAGAATATAGACGAAGCCGGGGTCTACATCGGCGTACCGGCAAAAAAAAAGACGGCAGGAGAGCAGGATAAATAATGAAAGTATTGGTTATTGCACCGCACCCGGACGACGAGATACTCGGCGTCGGCGGCACGATGGCAAAGCGTGCCGCGTCTGGGGATGAGGTTTATGTGTGTGTTGTCACAAAAGGCTGCCCGCCGCTTTTTAACGAAGAGTTTATCGAGCAGGGCAGAGCCGAGTGCCGCGAGGCGGACAGACTTGCCGGTGCGAAGGAGACGCTGTTTCTCGACTTTCCCGCCGTCATGCTCGAAACCGTTCCGCGCTATGAGTTCAACGGGAAAATCGGTGAGGTGATCTCGAAAATCAGGCCGGACGAGGTGTATATCCCGCACAGGGGGGATATGCAGCTTGACCACCAGATGGTCGTCGATGCGGCGATGGTCGCGTTAAGACCCAAGTACGCGCACACGGTGTGCAGAATCTACGCATACGAAACCCTGTCCGAGACGGGCTGGAACATCCCGAACACCGTCAACGAGTTTATCCCCAACGTGTATGAGGACATATCGGACTTCCTCGGCACGAAAATCAAGGCGATGGAAATTTTCAAGTCCCAGCTTGCCGAGTACCCGAACGCCCGCTCCGTCGGCGCGATCGAGGCGCTGGCGAGATACCGCGGCTCAACCGTGAGCGTGAACGCGGCAGAGGCATTCAGCCTCGTAAGAGAAATCAAATTCTGAGGAAAGAGGCGGCGGCAGTGAGACGGCTTAACCTTGCGGTAAAGAGAACGGCGGATATAATTTTCAGCGCGGCGGGACTGATAGTTCTGATGCCGATACTTCTGATATCCGCGATATTGCTTGAAGTCTTTATGCCGGGGCCGCTGTTTTTCAAGCAGCAGAGAGTGGGCAAAAACGGCAGACTTTTCAATATCCTCAAGTTCAGGTCGATGAAGGTCGATAAGGCGCTTGAGGCATCTCACGATTTTACCCGCGACGCCGAACGCATGACGCCGTTCGGAAAGCTTCTCAGACGCACGAAGATTGACGAGCTTCCTCAGCTCTGGAACGTTCTCGTCGGGGATATGTCCCTTGTCGGGCCGCGCCCCACGGTGAAGGAGCAGACGGATAAATATAACGACTACCAGCGGCAGAGACTCAATATGCGCCCCGGCATGACCGGCCTTGCGCAGGTGAACGGAAATGTCTCGCTCACATGGGACGAGCGCTTTGTGTACGATATCGAGTATGTGAATAACTTCTCCGTACTGCTTGATATCAGAATCCTCTGCAAGACGGTGCTCGTCGTTATCATGGGCGAGGAGAAGTTCAAAAGAGTTAAGAGCGCGGAGGGTACGGATTGATGAAGGCTGTTCTTGTCGGGTCGGTCATTTCAAGCAGAATAGTGCTTGAAGAAATGATAAGGATAGGTTTTCCGGTGGAGATGGTCTTTTCACTGAATGAAAAATACTCCGAAAACGTGTCCGGGTACAGCCCCATACACGAGCTTGCGGAGGAAAACGGTATTCCTTATAAAAAATTCCGCCGCATAAGCGACGAGGAGAATATAGAAATAATCAAAAGCATCGAGCCTGACTATGTGTTCGTCATCGGGCTTTCCCAGCTTGTGGACAAGCGGATACTGGATATCCCCTCGAAGGGCTGTGTCGGCTTCCACCCGACGCCGCTGCCGAAATTTCGCGGCAGGGCGGCGATGGTGTGGCAGGTGCTGCTGGGCGTTCACGAGACAAAGTGCAGCCTGTTCATGCTCGATGAGGGCATGGACTCCGGCGACATCCTGGGGCAGGAGGACTATGTCATCGAGGACACCGATTACGCAAGGGATGTCGAGACAAAGCTCTGTGACGCTCTCAGAAAGCTCAGCGCGAGAGTTCTGCCCCGGCTTGCCGACGGCAGTATCGTGCCTGTTCCTCAGAATGAGGACGAGGCGACGTATCTTCTCATCCGCAGACCGGAGGACGGGCTTATCGACTGGAAAGAGCCGGTTGAGAAGGTGCACAGGCTTATCCGCGCCGTGTCGCAGCCCTATCCCGGCGCATTCGGAATGTACGACGGCGAGCACAAGGTAATCATATGGCGCGCCGAGATCATGGAGAACAAACGCATCATCGGCATACCGGGGCAGATCTGCGCGATTGGCGAGGGCTGGTTTGATGTGCTCGGCTCGGACGGCATCATTCACGTTACCGACTTTGAGAATGTTGACAATGTGAAAATGTTCGTGGGGCATAAGCTGAAATAAGGCGATAAGAAGCTTAAATTGCGATTGGTGCGGCACTGCCGCATGGAGGATTATTTTGAAGAAAAAAATTCTTTTCACGGCAACCGTCTGGATATTTTTTGATTTTCTCAAGCACGATATCAGAATGCTTCACGATAACGGCTGGGAGGTTCACGTTGCCACGAACTTCAACCACATAAATAAGCCCATCGAGGTTGACGATATCGTTGTCAAGCACCAGATAGATTTCTCCCGTTCGCCGCTGGGCAGGGACAATATAAAGGCATACAGGCAGCTTCGAAAGCTTCTCAGGGAGGAGCATTTTGACATTATCCACTGTCACACTGTCATTGCAAGTGTCCTGACGCGCATCGCGGCGAAGAAGTACCGCCGGCAGGGTACTAAGGTTTTCTACACGGCGCACGGCTTCAACTTCTATAAGGGCGCGCCGAAATCAAACTGGCTGCTGTTTTTCCCGGTGGAGTGGGCGCTGTCGTGGATAACCGACTTGCAGCTCACGATAAATACCGAGGACTACCGCCTTGCGAAAAATCATCTGCACGCCAAGGAGACAAGGTATATCCCCGGCGTCGGCATCGACCTTGAGCGCTTCCGCCGCGGCACCGCCGACATAGCGGCAAAGCGTGCGGAGCTTAAAGCGGGGGAGGGCGATATCGTTATTCTCTGCGTGGGCGAATATTCCGCGAGAAAAAATCAGGCGGTGCTCATCCGCGCGCTCGCGGAGCTTGGGAGAAAGGACGTAAAGCTCTATCTTGCGGGCAACGGCAAACTCGAGGAGGAGTACAAAAGCCTTGCCCTCTCGCTCGGTATAGAAGATCAGGTGAAGGTTCTCGGCTACCGGACGGATATATCAGAGCTCTGTCAGGCGGCGGACGTGTTCTCACTGCCGTCACACTACGAGGGGCTTTCGGTCGCACTGATGGAGGCGGTCGCCTGCGAGACGCCGGTTATTTGCTCGCACATACGCGGCAGCGAGGACATCATCACGGACGAGACCTGGATGTTCGATCAGCGCGATGTCAAAAGCGTCTTAGGGTGCATGAGAGATAAAATAGGCACCAGAAGCCGCGCGGAGTTCGCGGCATTCGCGGCAGAGACAGTGAAGAAAAACCGCGAGAACTTAAACAGCTTTGACCTTCCTTCCGTTGAACGGAAGATGAGAGAGGTCTATGGGATAGACGGCTGAAACGGGGGGAGAAAGCATTGAGACGTTTACTCGGAAACATAATAAGCGTTCTCTGGACGATGCCGAGACTGCTGATAAAAAAGCTCATGCACGGCAGCAAATTCAAAAGCGGACTTATCGAGCGCATTTCCCCGAATGTCGTGCTGGACTTCTGGCGCGGAAGTACGGTCGAGCTTGGAGAAAAGGTGCGCGCACACAGCGGGTGCATCCTGCGCGTGCTGAGTAAGGGCAGGCTGAAAATCGGGGACAATGTGCGCATGAATTACAGGTGCGTATTCATGTGCATGGACAGCATAAGCGTCGGAGAAGGGACGGTGTTCGGCCCCTCGGTGTATGTCTATGACCACGACCACGACTACGCCGTCGGCATAGAAAAGGACGAATACAAAACCGAACCCGTCGTAATCGGCAAAAACTGCTGGATAGGCGCGAACACGGTGATTCTGCGCGGCACGAAGCTTGGCGACAACTGCGTCGTCGGCGCGGGCTGCGTGATCAGGGGAGAGTACCCCGACAACACCGTCATCGTCCAGAAGCGCGAGACGGTGACAAAAACCTACGAGGTCACATGATGATAAGAGTTTTGCAGATGATAGGCTCGCTCGGTCTGGGCGGTTCGCAGTCCATGATAATGAATATCTACCGTAATATCGACCGCTCAAAGATACAGTTCGACTTTGTGCTGAGCCATACGGGACCGGGGCACGAGTATTTCGTGGAGGAGGCAAAGTCGCTCGGCGCGAGGATTTTTGAGACGCCGACCTTCAACGGTCTTAACTCAGCCTTAATACGGCGCACATGGGATAAATTCTTTACCGAGCACCCGGAGTACAAGGTCATGCACATTCACCTGACGAGCTTTGCTTCCGTCTACATACCGGTGGCAAAAAAGCACGGGGTAAAGGTCATCGTCCACAGCCACTCGATTTCAAGCGGCGGCGGGCTAATGGGCGCGTACAAGGACTGTCTCCAGCGCCCGCTGCGCAATCAGGCGGACGTACTCATGGCGTGCTCTGCGGACGCAGCCGTCTGGCTTTACGGGAAGGACGTGTTTCAAAGGGAAAACTATGTCTTTCTGCCGAACGCGGTGGAGCTTGACAAATTCGCGCCGAATGACGCGCTCAGAGAGAAGTACCGCCGTGAGCTGGGGCTTGAGGGAAAGTACGTCGTCGGCCATGTCGGCAGATTTTTCGAGCCGAAGAACCATCCGTTTCTTATAAAAGTCTTTGCAAAACTGCTTGAGAAAAGACCCGACGCGCATCTTCTGCTCGTCGGGGACGGAGAAAACCGCACGAAGGCGGCAGAGCAGATAAGCTCGCTCGGCATTGAAAGCGCCGTGACGATGACGGGCAACCGCAATGATGTTGCGGGACTGATGCAGGCAATGGACATTTTTGCCTTCCCCTCACTGTGGGAGGGTCTGCCCGTAACGCTTGTTGAGGCGCAGGCGGCGGGACTGCCCTGCATTATTTCGGACAGGATATCAAAGGATACCGACCTCACTCCGCTCGTCAAAAGACTTCCGATTGACAGCGCCGACGAGTGGGCGCAGGAGCTTTCGCGTGAGCACAAGCATATGCTTGTTACCGAAGAGGTGCGACGCTCCGGCTTTGATATAAAGGGCTCGGTTCAAAAAATAAGTGAAATTTACACCACGCTTGCGGGAGAAAAAGCCAATGTCTGAAAACAGCAAAACACTGATGTTCTATATCAATTCGCTTGAGAGCGGCGGTGCGGAGCGCGTCATTGCGCAGCTTTCGGGCGCGTTTTCACAGGCGGGCTACCGCTGTATACTTGTCACGTCCTATCCGGGCGCCGTTGAATACCCGGTTTCCGACGGCGTTGAGCGGATCTGTATTGAAAACGAAAAAACCGAGGACGGCAGACTGAAAAAGAACCTCCGCCGCATACGCGCGCTCAGGGGCTATATCAGGAAATATAAGCCCGACGCACTAATATCGTTCATGGCGGAGCCGAATTTCCGTGCGATAGTCGCAGCGGCTGGGCTGCCGGTAAAGACCATCGTCTCCGTGAGAAACGACCCCGACAGGGAATATGCCGGCAGGCTCGGAAATCTCGTGGGAAAGCGCCTGATGCCGAAGGCGGACGGCTGCGTTTTTCAGACGGAGCAGGCGAGGGCGTGGTTTGACAAGGGACTGCAGGAGCGATCCGAAATCATAATGAATCAGGTCAGCCGCAGCTTCTTTGAAACGGAGTTTCACGGCGAGCGGCACTATGTAGTGACGGCTGGCAGACTGAACGCGCAGAAAAATCATGCAATGCTCATCCGCGCCTTCTCGCGCATCGCGGACAAGACGGATGAGAACCTGCGCATATACGGCGCGGGCGATAAGAAGGAAGAGCTTGAAAAGCTGATTGACGAGCTCAATATGCGCTCTCGTATCGAGCTTATGGGGCTGAGCCGGAATATCGCGGAGGACATAAAGGACGCGAGGCTTTTTGTGCTGCCGTCGGACTACGAGGGGATGCCGAACGCCCTGCTTGAGGCGATGGCGCTCGGCCTTCCGTGCATATCCACGGCCTGTCCCTGCGGCGGGCCGGAGGCGATAATCAGAGACGGCGAGAACGGCCTGCTCATCCCCGTCGGGGATGAGGATGCGCTGTGCGAGGCGATGCTGAGGGTGCTCGGTGACGCGAATTTCGCGCGGAAGCTTTCGGAGAACGCGCGGCAGACGGCGGAGGAATTTCGTCCGGAAAAGGTGTTTGAAAAAGGGCGCGGGTATGTAGA
>CAMEHJ010000006.1 GCA_945917385.1 uncultured bacterium | reverse complement strand
TCCTCCGCGCTCGTGGCTTCATAGGCGAGAGAACCTGCCATGTGTCCGCCGGGGACGGAAACGGCCATGTTTGCGGCGAGGATGCGCGGCCCGTCCGCCTTTCCCGCATTTATCCTGTCGCGCACGGCGGCGTCCCAGTCGAGAATACCGCCCACGGCGCGGATGGTGGTAGTGCCGCTCATAAGCTGGGTCTTTGCGTAGCCGGCGCACAGCTTTTTGCCGAGGGCGCGGGTGATGGGATTTGAGGTGATAAGGCGGACTTTTTTCTTTGCGTCGGACGCCTTTTCCTTCGGATTGCCGTCCGCGGGGATGTGGACATGAAGATTTACAAGGCCGGGCATGATATATCTGCCGGCAAGGTCAATGACGCGAAAGCCCTCAAGCTTTGCTGCGTCATAGGCTTCGACGGACAGAATGTTCTCGCCCTCAACAAGAATCATCAGCCCCTCTGCGGCGCACATATCCTCACTGCCGTCAAGCACTCTGCCGTTAATAAATGCGTATTTGTTCACGTTTATGCCTCCGTTCGATACTATGTTGATTTATTATATCACTTCATGTTTTCAATGTCTATAGACGTTGATTTTATTGAAAATACACTTAAAACGACAGAAAAACTTAAAATACTTTTGCGTAATTCACAATTCATTCATATTTTGCAAAAAGCTCTTGCAATGGGAATTGACATATGATATATTGATGCCACAACAAAATACCGTTGAAACTTTCAGAATGCGAAAACTGAAAGCGGAGGAACTCTGGAGAATCTCATTTATATGAGTGCCGAAGGTGCAAGGTCGAAAGACCGAATCTCTCAGGCCAAAGGACAGAGCAGGTATCGGACATTATACTTTTGCGTTTAATGTCTTTGTCCTTTCCAGAGTTGCTGATTTTGTTCAGCAACTTTTTTTATTACAGGAGGAAGCAAAAATGCTAAAACTCGCTCAGACCATCAACATGTATCTCTCGGACTACATACTTATAGTCCTGCTCGTCGGCACCGGTCTTTTCTTCTCGATAAAGACAGGCTTTGTTCAGATACGCTGCTTCAAGGAAGGTATGAGCCGCGTGTTCTCAAACATCAAACTCGTCGGTGAAAAGCACGAGAGCGGACTCAGCTCCTTCCAGGCGCTTGCCACCGCCGTCGCCGCGCAGGTCGGTACCGGCAACATCGTCGGCGCCTGCGGCGCGATACTCGTCGGCGGCCCCGGCGCTATCTTCTGGATGTGGATAATCGCCTTCTTCGGTATGGCGACCATCTACTCCGAGGCGGTTCTGGCGCAGGAGACCCGTGAAAAGGACGCGGACGGCGCTGTCAAGGGCGGCCCCGTGTACTACATCATGAAGGCGTTCCCGAACGGCTTCGGCAAGTTCCTCGCAGGCTTCTTCGCGGTAGCCACTATCCTCGCGCTCGGCTTCATGGGCTGCATGGTTCAGTCCAACTCCATCGGTGAGACATGGTCGAACGTTCTCGGTATCCCCGCATGGTGCATCGGCATTGTCATCACCGCTCTCGCGGCGCTCATCTTCCTCGGCGGCATCCGGCGCATTGCCTCCGTCACGGAAAAGCTTGTCCCCGTAATGGCGGTTCTCTACATCATCGGCGGCATTGTCGTCATCGTCATGCGCATCCAGTATATCCCCGAAACCATCGGCATGATCTTCAAGTATGCCTTCATGCCCAACGCCATCATCGGCGGCGGCATCGGCTACGCACTCAAGACCGCTATCAGCCAGGGCGTAAAGCGCGGCCTGTTCTCCAATGAAGCCGGTATGGGCTCTACTCCCCACGCACACGCGATGGCAAATGTTGAAAAGCCGCACGACCAGGGCGTTGTCGCAATGATCGGCCTTTTCATCGACACCTTCGTCGTTCTCACCATGACCGCTCTCGTCGTTATCTCCACCCTCTACGCCGGTGACGGCATCCTCGCGGGCGGCGCTGCCGAGGGCGTCAACAAGGCGAATATGGCTCAGCTCGCATTCGGCTCCTGCTTCGGCAGCGGCTTCGGCAGCGTGTTTGTCGCGGTCTGCCTGATGTTCTTCGCGTTCTCCACCGTGCTCAGCTGGAACTTCTTCGGCAAGGTGAACTTCGAGTATCTCTTCGGCAAGAAGGCTGTTCCCGTGTACTCCGTTATCGCGGTCGCGTTCATCTTCCTCGGCTCCTGCCTCTCCAACGACCTCGTCTGGGAGCTGACCGACCTCTTCAACCAGCTCATGGTTCTGCCCAACGTCATCGCGCTCATCGCACTTTCCTCCATCGTTGTAAAGAACGCAAAGGCAAAGAAGTAAAGAACAAGCAATATAATCTGAATCGACCCTCACCGAACGGTGGGGGTCGATTCATTTTGTATATAGAATTTTATATAACACTCAGTTTTTCAGACTGTGCAGCGGTGCGGGGATGCGGCCGCCGCGGGCGATGAAGTCCTCGGCACTCTCCGCATGGACGGGCATGATCGGCGCCGTGCCGAAAAGTCCGCCCATCTCCATCGTGTCTCCGACGGTCTTGCCGGGTACGGGGATAACGCGAACGGCGGTGGTCTTGTTGTTGACCATGCCGATGGCGGCCTCGTCGGCGATGATGGCGGAGATGGTGGAAGCGGGGGTGTCGCCGGGAATGGCGATCATGTCAAGCCCGACCGAGCACACGCAGGTCATGGCCTCAAGCTTGTCCATCGTGAGAACGCCCGCGCGGGCGGCGGCGATCATGCCCTCGTCCTCGGACACGGGGATAAACGCGCCGGAAAGCCCGCCGACGCTGCTTGACGCCATAACGCCGCCTTTTTTCACCGCGTCGTTCAGCAGTGCGAGCGCCGCCGTGGTGCCGTGGGTGCCGCAGGTCTCAAGCCCCATTTCCTCAAGTATTCTTGCAACGGAGTCTCCGACCGCGGGCGTAGGCGCAAGCGACAGGTCCACAATGCCGAACGGCGCGCCGAGGCGCTGGCTTGCCTCTCTCGCGACGAGCTGACCCATGCGGGTGATTCTGAACGCGGTCTTTTTGACGGTCTCCGCGACCTCGTCAAAGGGGCGGCCCTTGACGGACTGGAGCGCGTGGTACACAACACCGGGGCCCGAAACGCCGACGTTTATTACCGCGTCCGCCTCGCCGACGCCGTGGAAAGCGCCCGCCATGAAGGGGTTATCCTCCACGGCGTTGCAGAAGATGACGAGCTTTGCACAGCCGAAGCCGTCGGTATCGGCGGTTCTGAGCGCGGTTTTCTTCACGGTCTCACCGAGCAGGCGGACGGCGTCCATGTTGATGCCCGCCTTTGTGGAGCCGACGTTGACCGACGAGCAGACGATGTCCGTCTCGGACAGGGCTTCCGGGATGGACGCGATGAGCTTTGCGTCCGCCGCGGTCATGCCCTTCTGCACGAGCGCGGAGAAGCCGCCGATGAAGTTTACGCCGCAGGCCTTTGCCGCTTTGTCGAGCGCGCGGGCGAACGGCACATAGTCGTAAGCCTCGCTCGCCCCGGCGACGAGGGCGATGGGCGTGACGGATATGCGCTTATTGACGATGGGGATGCCGAACTCACGCTCGATATCCTCGCCGGTGCGGACAAGATTTTCCGCGCGGCGGCAGATCGTATCGTAAATGCGGCGGCACGCCTCATCCGCGTTTGCGCTGCAGCAGCCGAGCAGATTCACACCCATGGTGATGGTGCGTATATCGAGGTGCTGCTGGTCTATCATGTCTATGGTCTGTAATATTTCGTTTCTGCTGAGCATTGTGCGCCTCCGTGTCAGATCCGGTGCATGGCGTTGAAGATATCCTCGCGCTGAGCGTGGATGTTGAGCGCGAGCGTGCGCCCCTCTTCCTCAAGCGTTTTAACAAGCTCGGCAAACGGGACGGGGCAGTCGCCGGCGTCCACCATCATTATCATTGTGAAATAGTCCTGCATAACGGTCTGGCTGATGTCGAGGACGTTGACTTTGTTTTTCGCAAGCACCGCGCAGACATCCGCGATAATGCCGACGCGGTCTTTACCGATAACCGTAACAATAGCACGCAGCATAATATTTCCCTCCGAACTGAGATTATCTGTGACATTATACATGGGAAAATAGCTGATTGCAATAGCGCGCCGCCGAAAAGCCGATTCTGAATAATTATTAAACAGTATGGACGAAGCCTTGGCGGAGTGGTAAAATCAAGAAAAAAGGAAAGAGGGGTTTTCCGTGAAAATAATATTCCCGCTTATGCTTCTGTTTGCTGTCGGCTTCCCGGTCGTTCTGGCGGCGGTGTGGATAAAAAAGACGGGAGCGAAAACGCGCGCGGTACTTGTAGGCGCGCTCATATTCTTCGTGTTTGTTGAGGTGCTTGAGAGTTTGCTTCACGCCGTGTGCCTCGCTTCCGACAACGCATTTTCCCGCCTTTTAAACTCGAACGCCATTGCCTACGGTATATACGGCGGCCTTGCGGCGGGTATTTTTGAGGAGACAGGCCGCTTTTTCGCCTACAAGACCCTCCTGCGCCGCCTCGACGGGCGCGAAACCGCAGTCGCCTACGGTATCGGACACGGCGGTATGGAGGTAGTGCTCCTGCTCGGGGTTTTCTACACGATGTACACGCTGGCTGCGTTCTCGCCTTCTCTTGCCTCCGGGGCGCTTGCCTCCGTCATGCCGAGCGTGCAGGCAATTATGGAAAGCCCGTATCTGTGCCTCATCGCGGTGTGGGAGCGTGTTTTTGCCGTGATGCTGCACGTTGCGCTGTCGATATTTGTTTTCCGTGCTGCGAGAGATAAGAGCAAGCTCTGGTATTTCCCGCTTGCGGTCGCACTGCACGCAATAGTTGACTTCCCGGCGGCGCTGTGCCAGCAGGGGCTTATCTCTGTGTTTGCGCTTGAGATAATTGTCGCGCTGTACTCCACGGTGCTCATGCTGTTTGCAAGGAAAGTTTATAATGACATGGGGAATAATAAAGAGGAGGAATAACTTTTTTCAATTCCTAATATTCCCCCCCATACTGTGACAAATTGCGCCGCCCTCCCCTGGTTATAATCACACCAAGGGAGGGCGGAATTTATGAAAAGACTTATTGCCTTGATTGCGGTATTACTGCTGCTTTTGTCCGTCCCGGCATGTGCGGAGGCGAGCGGGATATTCGACCTGCTTGACAAGAGCAGTATCAGCTATGAGGCTGACCTTGAAGCGTACTATCTCAGCGAGATGATAGATGCGGCAAAGCGGGGAGACGTCGAGGCGGGGAGAACGGCGTGCAGAAACAGGGATGAGATAATTGAGCGCAAAAGTCTGGATGCTCAGGCACTGTCCTTTGATGATCTGTATCTGCTTGCGCGGCTCATCCACGCCGAGGCGGGGAGCGACTGGCTGACGGACGAATTTCGTATGTGCATCGGTGAGGTCGTGATGAACAGGGTGGCGTCGCCGGAATTTCCGAATACGCTGAGCGAGGTCGTGTATCAGAAGGGGCAGTATTCCTGCGTGACGAAGCCGGGCTTTGAGTCTCTGGTACCCGGCGAAAACTGCGTGGATATCGCGCTTGAGCTCCTGCGCGGGGAGCGGATCATGGCGGGCAGTGTCGTTTACTGCTCAAGCATGATTCAGGGGGACGTGTTCTCGGTGTATGAGGATTGGCGGCTCGGCGTTACATACTTCTGCGTAAGTCCCAATATCGAATTGTACCCGATAGAATAGCGAAACGAAAAACTCAATACGGTATAAGCTTCAAGCCGGAAAACCATTTTCCGGCTTGAATTATTTAAAAGCGCACCCGCGTTCCGTTTCACTTGCAGTAACGGCGGGCGCGTGATAAAATAAGATAATAGATTATAATAAGGAGAATTATAAAAACTTTGGAAACCATCAGTCAAATCCTCGCCCGCGAGCTTGAATGCGCGCCGGAGCATATTGATAACGTAATCAATCTTCTTGACGAGGGAAACACCATCCCCTTTATCGCCCGCTACCGCAAGGAGCTGCACGGCGCGATGGACGATACAACTCTGCGAACACTTGCCGAGCGGCTTGAATACCTGCGCAATCTTCAGCAGCGGCGCGACAGCGTCAAGAAATCCATTGAGGAGCAGGGAAAGCTGACGCAGGAGCTGACAGACGCGATAGACGCCGCCGAAACGCTTGCCGTGCTTGAGGACCTCTACCGCCCGTATAAGCAGAAGCGCCGCACGAGGGCGACAATGGCAAAGGAGAAAGGGCTTGAGCCTCTTGCACTTGAGCTTTTCTCTCAGCGGCGCGACCTGCCGGAACCGGAAGAGCTTGCCCTTCGGTACATCGACGAGGAAAAGGGTGTAAACTCCGTCGAGGATGCGCTCTCCGGCGCGTCCGACATTATCGCGGAAATGATATCCGACGACGCGGACATCAGAAAAAATTTGCGTGAGAATGTCTTTTCCCGTGCCTCAGTCCGCTCGGAGGCGGCGGGGGAGGAAGACTCCGTCTACCGTCTGTATTACGACTTCACCCAGCCCGTCGCCAAAATTCAGGGGCACCAGATACTCGCCATAAACCGCGGCGAGAAGGAGGGCTTTCTTCACGTCGGCATCGAGCTTGACCGTGAGCTTGCCCTGAGACAGCTTCGCCGCGCCGTGATCATCCCCGGCAGCAGCGCAATGGCCTTTGTCCGTGCCGCGGCGGACGACGCGTTTGACAGGCTCATCCGCCCGTCCATGGAACGCGAGACGAGAGCAGCCCTCACCGACGCCGCCTGCGAGGGCGCGATAAAAAACTTCGCCCTGAATCTCAAGCCACTTCTGATGCAGCCGCCGGTCAGGGGCAAGGTCACGATGGGGCTTGACCCCGGCTACCGCAACGGCTGCAAGGTCGCCGTCGTGGACGCGACCGGCAAGGTGCTCGACACCGCCGTTGTCTACCCCACCTTCTCGGCAGGAAAGAAGGCGGAGGCGATACGCATCCTCTCCGCACTTATCAAAAAACACGGCGTACAGCACATCGCCATCGGCAACGGCACCGCCTCCCGCGAGACGGAGCAGATGACCGTCGAGATGCTCCACGAGCTGCACGGCAGCCAGAGCTATGCCATCGTCAACGAGGCAGGCGCGTCCGTCTACTCCGCGTCGAAGCTTGCCGCCGAAGAGTTTCCCGACTATGACGTCAACCTCCGCTCGGCAGTGTCCATTGCGCGAAGGCTTCAGGACCCGCTCGCGGAGCTTGTGAAAATAGAGCCTATGGCCATCGGCGTCGGACAGTATCAGCACGATATGCCCCAGGCAAAGCTTGAGGAGACCTTAAACGGCGTTGTGGAGGACTGCGTGAACGCCGTCGGCGTGGACATCAACACCGCATCCCCGTCCCTTCTCCAGCGCGTGTCCGGGCTTACCAAAACCACGGCGAAGAACATCGTCGCCTACCGTGAGGAAAACGGCGCCTTCACCGACCGCAGGCAGATAAACAAGGTGCCGAAGCTCGGCCCCAAGGCATTCCAGCAGTGTGCGGGCTTTTTGAGAGTACCGGAGAGCCGACAGGTGCTTGACAATACCGCCGTCCACCCCGAAAGCTATGCGGCCGCCGAAAAGCTTCTGTCGCTGTGCGGCTATACGCTATCGGACGTTTCACGCGGCGGAATTGAGGAGCTTTCTTCCCGGCTTACGTCCTTCGGCATAAAAAAGGCATCCGAGCTTTGCGGCGTGGGCGAGCCTACCTTGCGCGATATCGTCTCAGAGCTTATGAAGCCGGGGCGCGACCCGCGCGACGAGCTTCCTCCCGTGCTTTTGCGGCAGGACGTGCTTGAAATCAAAGACCTCAAGCCCGGCATGGTACTCACGGGCACCGTGCGCAACGTCATCGACTTCGGTGTTTTTGTGGATATCGGCGTACATCAGGACGGACTTGTCCACATTTCGCAGATATGCGATAAATTCATCCGCCACCCAAGCGAGATCCTCTCCGTCGGAGATGTTGTCAATGTCTCCGTTCTTGAGGTTGACGAGAAAAAGCACCGTATTTCCCTGACAATGAAAAACGTAAGTCAGAAACTTTAATAATCCCCTATGCGTATATTAAAGGCAGAAAGGACAGAAAAAGATGACAGACGAACTCATTTCTCAGCTTGTTGACTATGCGCTTTTACACGGTCTTATCGAGCCGGAGGACAGAATCTGGGCGACAAACGCGGTTTCCGGTGTGCTCGGACTGGATTCCTATACCGAGCCGGAACAGCCCTGCCCCTCTCTGCCGCTTGAAGATATTCTGCGCGGCCTGCTTGATGACGCTGTGGCGCGCGGCTATATCGACGGCGGCATCGCCTCCCGCGATCTGCTTGACAGCCGTATCATGGCGGCGCTCACGCCCCGCCCCTCTCAGGTCATAGAAAAGTTCAAGGCTCTCTATACCGTTTCCCCGGAAAAGGCGACCGACTGGTACTACGATTTCAGCCGTGCCACCGACTATATCCGCACCTACCGCGTCAAGAAGGACATGAAGTGGCTGAGCGACACCGAGTACGGCCCGCTCGACATTACCATAAACCTCTCAAAGCCCGAAAAGGACCCGCGCGCCATCGCCGCGGCGAAGCTCCAGAAGTCCGTGAGCTATCCCAAGTGCCTGCTCTGCCGCGAGGCGGAGGGCTATATGGGCAGGCTCGATTATCCCGGCCGCGGCAACCACCGCATCATCCCCATTGAGCTTGACGGGCAGAGCTACTATCTCCAGTATTCCCCCTATGTCTACTATAACGAGCACTGCATCGTTCTCAACCGCGACCATATCCCTATGAAAATCGACGAGTCCGTGTTCAGACGCCTGCTCGATTTCGTCACCATCTTCCCGCACTACTTCATCGGCAGCAACGCAGACCTCCCCATCGTCGGCGGCTCCATACTCAGCCACGACCATTTCCAGGGCGGGCGCTACACCTTTGCCATGGCGAAGGCGGAGATCGAAACCCCGCTCACGTTCAGGGGCTTTGAGGATGTCACCGCCGGTATCGTGCGCTGGCCGATGTCGGTCATCCGTCTGCGCAGTAAAGACAAGGCGCGCGTCTCCGCCCTTGCCGGGCGCATACTTGAGGCATGGCGCGGCTATACCGACGAAAATGCGATGATCTATGCCGAGACGGACGGCGAGAAGCACAACACCATCACCCCCATCGCCCGCCGCAGAGGCGAGGCTTTCGAGCTTGACCTTGTGCTCCGCAATAACCTCTGCACCGAGGAGTACCCGCTCGGCGTCTACCATCCGCACGCGGAGCTGCACCATATCAAGAAGGAAAATATCGGGCTTATCGAGGTCATGGGGCTTGCGGTTTTGCCTGCGAGACTCAAGGACGAGCTGAAAGCGCTGGAGGAAAAGCTTGTCTGCGGCGGAGATTTGCGCGCAGACCCCCTCACCGAGAAGCACGCCGACTGGGCGGAGGAGCTGAAAGGCCGCTATACCTTCACTTCCGAGAATGCCGGAGATATCCTGCGCCTTGAGGTGGGCAAGGTATTCAAGACGGTGCTTGAGCACGCAGGCGTTTATAAGCGCGACGATGCGGGCAGGGCGGCGTTTATCCGCTTTGCCGAAAGCGTGTGATATCTCTGTATTTAAGGAGGGGTAATATGACCCCGAATAAAAGGCTTAGCGGAGGCAGAAAAAGCCTCGTGTGGGCAGTGGGAATAAACGCGCTGTTTCTTGTTCTCGCGCTCATCCTCATGCCGCCCGCGTTTGAAGCCAACGACGACCTGACGCTTGCCGCGTTTGCCGACGGGCAGATGTCGGTCAAGTGTACATACATCCCGTATATAAATTACGTCCTCGCCCTGATGCTCAACGGAGTTTACCGCGTGCTGGGCGAGGGGGTGACATGGCATACCGTCGGTCAGTATGTCCTGCTGTTTGCGAGCTTTACTGCCGTGAGCTATGTGCTGTTCCGGCGCCTTCATAAATGGCAGGCGGCGCTTATCAGCCTTGTGATGCTGCTTTTCTACGGCGTTGACTGCTACATGATCATCAGCTATACAAAGACTGCGGGCGTCTGCGCCGTCGGCGGGATGGCGCTGCTGTTTTTCTCTCGTGAGGACGTTGGAAAAAACGAGCGCCTTGCCTGTACCGCCGTCGGAATCGCTCTGTGTCTTTTCGGCTTCGGGCTTAGAATGATGGAGTTTCTGCCGTGCATGGCGATCATGGCTGTGCTGGGACTTAGATGGCTGTACTCTCTGCTGTTTAACGGTAAAGAGCTTTCCGCGAAGGAAAAGCTTCTTGCCTTTTGGCGCTATGTCAGACCGTTTCTGCTGATGCTCGCGCTTGCCGGTGTGCTGTTTGCAGTGGATAAGGCAGCGTGGAGCCGTGGCCGCTGGGCGGAATACAGCCGCTTTGACGCGGTGCGCGTTGCCTACTCCGATTACGGCCGTCCCGAATACGAGGACATGAGCGAGGAGTATGACGCGCTCGGCGTGTCGGAAACCTCAGCGCGGCTTCTGTACGAGGGCAATTACTTTGACCCCGACGTATTCAACGCGGAGCTTATGAGCGCCATCTCCGAGACGAGAGAGTCACACTTCCCGCCCCCGTCCCTTGGCGAATGTCTCGGCAGGTTCCTCGATAAGTGTATCCCCGGCTTTTTTACGGAGCTTCATGTGTACGCGTTTTTGCTTATCGCGGTTCTCTGGCTCTGCGCGGGAGAGCATGATCTGCGCGGCTGGCTGACGCTTGCCGGGGTGTGCGGTCTGTTCGGGCTTTTCTACCTGTATCTCATCTACCGCGGCCGCTATCTCGTGGACCGCGTGGATGTGAGCCTGTTCTTCGCCTTGTTCGCGGTGCTGTCGTGGACGATACGTCCGGAGCGGCTGGAGAAGGAAAAAACGCTCTCCGCGCTTGTGCTTATCGCCGCGCTGTTTTTCAGCTTCTATCTCAACCGTTATAGCTTCCGAAGCGCCGAACGCCCCGACCTCAGCTCTGAACGCGAGGCCGTGGATATGCTTCTCTCGGACACCGGGCATATCTATCTTGCAAAGCTCGACACCGTGAACGACACGCTCTACCCTCCGTTCACGCCCGCACCGGCAGGCTACTGGGACAGGATCGTACTGCTCGGCGGCTGGGACTGCAATCATCCCGCGATTATGGACATTCTCTCACGCTATGGCATCAGCAATCCCTACCGCGACCTTGTCGGCAATGAGCACGCCTATATTATTGAGGATAATATTGACCTCACCCTCGCGCACATCCACGAATTTTACGATGCGGACGCTTCGGCAGAGCTGGTTCAGCCGCTGAGCGACCTGACCGGACTTTCGATATACCGCATCCTTGACTGAGAGGCTTTGCAATGACGTTAAACGAAAGCAAAAAACTGAATCGCACAGCCGCTCTGCTGCTTGCCGTTGTGCTCAACGCCGCGTTTTTCCTTTTCATCCTCGGCGGCTTCGAGCTGCGCTTTGAGACGAACGACGATCTTCTGATGAGCAAGTTTGTGGACGGGCAGCTCTCGCACAAGTCGGCCCATGTCCCGTTTATCAATATCGGCCTCGGCGCTCTGTTCAAGCTGCTGTACACGTTAGGCGGCGACAGCATCCCGTGGTGGTCGATATGCGAGTATGCCGCGGCCTTTCTCGGCTTCACGGCGGTGACGTGGATTTTTCTCCGCCGCTTCCGTCCGTTTCCGGCACTTACCATAACAACGGTTATCCTCTGCGTTTTCGCGCTCGACACCTATTTGAGCATGAATTTCTCGAAGGCGTCCGCCGCCGCGTCCGTCGGGGGACTTTCGCTTATGCTGCACGCGATGAGAAACGACGAGAAAAGGCTTCTGAAGCTCCCGCTCGTACTCGGGTTTCTGCTGTCGGTGTATGGCTTCATGTGGCGCTTTGAGGAGTTTTTTGCCTGCGCCGCCATCATCGCGGGGCTTGGCGTGTACGCGCTGATTGAAATTGCGCAGGAAAAGCGCGGCGCAGCTCTGCGCGAAAAGCTCATGCCGATGCTCCGGTATGCAGCGCCCTTTGTGCTGCTGCTTGTGTTTGTCATCGCGCTCTTCGGCGTCAACCACCTCGCGTGGACAAACAGCGAGTATAAGGATTATTATACCTTCGACTGGACGCGAAGCGAGCTTATCGACTCCGTCGTCCCCGAATATTCCCAGATGCCGGAGGTATATGACTCTCTCGATATGGACGAAAACGCCATCAAGCTCTTCAAGGGCTGGAGCTTTTATGACACTGAGAAGTTCACGACCGAATCCCTCCGCGCCGTGATCGACGCCCGCTCGGAGTTCGTACACTTCCCCGGTCCCGGCGAGTGCCTTTCAAAGTTCATTGAAGAGTGCATCCCCGGCTTTTATCAGGAACGTCCCTTGCCGGGACTGCTGTTCATTCTCATCCTGTTTTTTGCCTGCGGGCGGCGCGGCTTAAAGGAATGGGTCACGGCGCTCTGGCTTGCGGGAGTTTTCGCAGGGATGTATTTCGTGTTCATCTACTTTGACAGGTATCTTGTAAACCGCATTGATATCGGGCTGTTCTTTGCGCTCGCCGTCGGCTTTGCGTGGCTGCTTGACACAGAGCGGCTGAAAGGCGAAAAGCTGCTGTGCGCCGTCGTCATCGCTGCCGTACTCTTTGTCGGCTACCGCTCGGCAAGGAGCGTCTGCCGCTTTGACAGTCATAACACCATCGAGGACAAGAGCGATGAAAAGGCGGCCGTCGAGACGATACTTGACGACGAAGAGCATCTCTATTTTGTCAAGTACCTCTCGATAGACCACGAGCTGTATGCGCCCTTTGAGCTTCCGCCGCAGGGCTATGCCGACAAAATTGTGTTCATCGGCGGCTGGAGCTGCCGCCACCCGGAGATTGTCCGCGTGCTTGATGCATGGGGCATCACGAACCCGTACCGCGACATTATCGGCAGCGACAGCATACGCATAATCGACAACGATATCGAAACCACAATGGCGTATATAAATAAATACTACGCCCCCGATGCCGCCGCCGAGCGCATAGAACCCCTCAGCACCCAGACCGGGCTGAATATATACCGAATACTCGATTAACGGCACATGAACTAAAAAGCCTCCGGCGATAAGGTGCCGGAGGCTTTGAAGAGGTTTTTTCTTGAAAAGGACAAGATACCCCGCTTTGCTCTCCCGAAGGGAGAGCAAAGTGCAGGCGCAAAGGAACGACACGCAGGTCGTTCCCTACATTTATCCACAAATTGTTTCGTAGGGAACGGCCTATGTGCCGTTCCTTTGTTTTTTGAGCAAAACAAGTTTTCTGACAAGCTGAAAGCCTCCGGCGTCTGCCGGAGGCTTTTGCTGTATTCTTCTGTCAATCTATATCCTCGACGACCCTCGTGGGAGGTGTCTCGATGATTTCCGGGTGCAGGAATATGTAGCGCATACCCTGCAAGAACTGCGAGTAGTAGTGCCCGTCGCACATACGCTCGTCCATGACGCACTTGAGGTCAATGTACTTGTTGTCGCAGACTTCACCCTTGCGGTTAAGCTCGTACTTGTGGTACTTTGCGCCGAAGGCGATGAATACGGGCAGGGTGCCGAAATTGTAGATGTGGTGGTAGATAGGCGCGAGACGCAGGGAGCCGAGGTCGGTGATTATCATGGAGCCGTGGAACGGGCTTGCATCCAGAAGCCCCTGAGGGATCCAGCCGAAATAGTCCATCACGCGCAGAACCGCCACCGCAAGGCGCAGAATACCGCGCGGCAGACTGCACAAGGTCTGCGCAACGTCGTCGGTGCTGGTATTCTCGTCGGAGGACTTTATCTCATCGATCTTCTCATTCATCTTGCGGTAGACGTCGAAGATGGTGTCGGTCGGCTCGAAGATGACCTTGATTGAGGTTTCGGTGGCGTCCACGCTCATGGAGCGCTTGACGGTCATGACAATCTCGATATTGTTTCTTGCAAAGATGCGGCGGCCGACGACAAAGCGGTTCACGCCCGGCAGCATGGACACGCACCTGACATATGAGGCGATAATGAAGTGCAGCATACCGATACCCTTGTAGCCCTCACGGCGCAGAGCGCGCAGCCGGCGGTCAACCTGAGTTACCTCAAAGCTCTCCTCGTACTGGTTGCAGCCGTCATTGCGGGTGGGCATGATATAGGGCATGAATTTGGTGTAGGGATCAAGCGAGCGGAGCAGCCGCCCCTCTTTTCTGTCTCCGAAACGGCGTTTGGAACTCATGGCTGTATCCTCACAATCAAAAGAATAGTAGTTTAAATATTTTAAGTATGCAATATTATACAAGCTTTTTTTCCAATTTACAAGTGCAGATTTTGGAAAAGGTATGAATTTAAGAAACGTTAAGACTTTTGTGACGGAATGAAAAGAAAATGCCTGCGGTTGTTTTCCGCAGGCACTATATGATCATTTTTTCATTCTTCTGATATCCCGTCCGCAGAAGGGCAGGGCGAGAAATTCTCCGAGGATGCGCGAGG
>CAMEHJ010000005.1 GCA_945917385.1 uncultured bacterium | reverse complement strand
GAAGTTTGCGAGGATGAACGGCTGGCGGTATTTCGGAAACTCCGTGCAGTAGCCTCCGCCCCACTTGTTTTGTCTCGCATCGACGTCGAAGGCCTCGTTTTCCAGCATCATGTCGATGAACGCGCCCGTCTCCTCGCCCATGGCGTGATACATCTCACGCGCGGCGGAGAAGATCTCCTCTTTCCCGAACGGACGGGGGTCGCCGCCGGGGACGATGACATCATTATCATAGAACATCAGCCTGTCAAGCCCCATGCGCTTGGCGTTATCTTCGCGCAGGCGTGACACCGCAGGCGCAATGTCGCGCAGTACATTCTCCCGGAACACCTCGACCGCGGCGCGGTCATAGCACAGCCTGTCCATACGGCAGTAGCCAAGCTCGGTAAAGTCCTTGAAGCCGAGCTTTTTTGCAATTTTGTCGCGCACATGGACAAGCTCGTCGAAGATTCCGTCAAGCTCGCTTCGATGAGCGGCAAGCGTCCTGCCCAGCACCTCCATCGCCTCGCGCCTGGTCTCACGGTCGTCGTTCTTGAGATAGCCCAGCAGCGCCGGACGCGGGAGCTTTTCACCGCGAAATTCAAATTCCATCCCCGCCATCAGCTTTGAGTATCTGCGAACCAAACGGTTTTCCTCGACCATGTCGGAAATAACGGCGGGGGATACGCACTTTCGCCGGTTCTCCATAGAGCGGAACAGCAGCGGCGACAGTGCCTGCTCAAGCTCTGCGCGGAAGGGGGAATCAAGCAGCGCGGCGGCATAGCGGGTACACAGGTTGTGGGCGCTCGGCCCGCTCTCGGCGTAATAATCCTGCTCGGCAATGTAAAAAGCGTCCTCGGTGTTGATGGTGTAGCGCATATACGCGAGGGCGGTCATGGTATAGTAGTCATTGTATATGGCGAGATAATCGCGGCGCGCGTCAAGGATGTCACCGACGCACTCGGCGTTTTCGACGCGCGCGATTATGCCGTTCAGCTTTTCTTCAAAATCCTCCAGCGTCACGCGGAAGTAGGGCAGGTCTTTTACTTTCATATTTTTTCTCCCGATAAACTCATATGGAATAGCGCCGTAATTAATATAAGCCCAACCGCTGCTGTTTGCAAGCACAGGGTTTGTGAACGGTCTGTATATTTTTTACTCATAATATTGACCGCTCGGTCGGTTTGTGATATAGTCCTTAAAAAATAGACCGGTTGGTCAATATTTAGAGGCGTATTATGAAACGAGAAGAAAAAAAGCGCCTGACGCGGCAGCGCATTATGAGCGGCGCCGTGGCGGAATTTGCGCAGAGGGGCTACGCGGCGGGTTCAATTAACACGATCTGCGCGTCAGAAGGAATATCAAAGGGGATAATTTACCACTATTTTGAGACAAAGGATGAGCTGTACCTTGCCTGCGTTGAGGAGTGTTTTCTGAAATTGACGGAGTTTCTTCAGGGAAAGCTTTCCGGGGAAGGTTCGCCGCAGGACAGGCTTGAGAGCTATTTCTCTGCCCGTGCGGCGTTTTTCCATGACAATCCGAGGTATCAGGCGATTTTCTGCGAGGCCGTCATATCGCCGCCGGCGAATCTTGCCGGCGCAATCGAAGAGAGAAAGCGTCCGTTTGATGAGCTGAACATCGGCGTACTTGAGAGTGTGCTTGAGAATATGCCGCTCAGAGACGGCGTTTCCATGCCGGAGGTTGTGGAGCTTTTCAGTCAGTATCAGGACTTTATCAACGCGACGAGCCGGAGCCAGGATTTCTCGCAGAGGGACGAGCGCTGTAAAAAGGCGCTGGATTTGATTCTTTACGGTGTAATCAGAAGGTGAAAGGTATGAGTGAGAAAAAGACGCAGTCCCAGTACGTTCTGGGAGAGATGAAGCCCTCCGGGGCTATCGTAAAGCTGGCTGTGCCGGCGATGCTCGCGCTGCTTGCAAAGGCGGTTTACAACATAGTTGATACCGCCCGCGGCAGACGTGCTGACCATTATCGTCTGTGTCTGCTCGGTGCGCGCGATGAAGCGCATCGCGTCAGAGCGCATGGGTCACGCATCGTAAAATTACAATTAAACCGAGGATAATATGAATAAGAAAAAACTGATTTCTGGACTGATCATTCTTTCCACGCTCATGCTGTGTGCCTGCGGAGCATCCAAGCCGACGCCGACGCCTGCACAGACCGTCACCCCAAGCGCTCCGGCAGAAACGCCGTCTGCCGAGCCGACCCCCACGGCAGCGCCGGAACCGACCCCGACTCCTGTGCCGGAGCTGCTTATTGCACAGACGCCGGAGGACGTCGAGAATGAGCTTTACGCCGCCGTCTGCGCCCTGCGCCAGCCCGCAACCATGGACATCTCCTCAGTTGCGTTTGACATGGAGCCGGAGCTTGCGGTGAAAAACCTCTATTACGGTCTCACGGCGCGCTTTCCGGAGATAAAATACGCCTACGACCTTGAGGCGCAGACGGAAAACGGTATCCTCAACTGCCGCGTATCCTATATGCCGTACATGACCGGTGACTGGCCGGAGAGCTGTGCCGGGGCACAGGAGGTCTCGTCCGCCGAGGAGCTTATGCGCGCGGCTGAGGAGCACATCGGCGCGCAGGATTACCCGATACGCCTGACGGACACCTCGCTCACGCCCGACGACATGAGCCGCGTGCTTCAGCAGGCAGGGGGCGGGTATATCCTCTGCGCCCTGAACCGGGACGCGACCGCCATCACATATTCGCCCGCCATGGGAATGGAGCTTGAGGACTGCATGGCGCTGCTCAAACAGGCGGACACGCTTGCAGCACAGATCGCCGCGCAGGTGACGGACGACTCCATGACGGAGATGGAGAAGGCGCAGGCGCTCTACACCTATCTGACAGTCAATGTGCAGTACGACCGGCGCTATTACTCCGACCGGAGCAATATGCCCTATGACTCGCAGACCGCCATCGGCGCGCTGCGCGATAATCTCGCAATCTGCGGCGGCTACTCCAACGCGCTGAAGCTGCTGTTTGAGCAGGCGGGGATCACCTGCTATAACGTGACGGGCAAATGCAGCCGCGAAAACCATATGTGGAATATCGCGCGCATAGACGGAGAGTGGCTCTGGTTCGACGCGACCTCCGACCGGGGGATAAGCACGCCGGATTCCTTCCGGCAGTTCGCGCTGACGGAGCTTGACACGGAGCGCTACACCTGGGAGCAGACGTGGGTCGATGTGCTTCTGAAATAATCCGAAAGGCAAAACCGGCTGAGTCCGAGCGGAAAACAGCCGGTTTATGCTTTTCGCCCACAGCCCAATCATTCTTGCACACATTCGCGCTTAACAACTTGACATTATGCTGCGCTGTTGATAAAGTGTGAGCATGAAAAACTCGTGAGGTAAGGCAAAATGTCCGTGAATACAGATTTTCAGACGGCGGAGAGGATAGCCCGCATGGCCGCGGATAAGGGCGGCAGGGTGTACTATGTCGGCGGATTTGTCCGGGACAGACTGCTCGGCCATGAAAACAAGGATATTGACATCGAGGTTCACGGCATACAGCCGAGAGAGTTGGAAGAGATTCTCGACTCCATAGGTGAGCGAATGACCATCGGGCAGAGCTTCGGCGTGTACGCCCTGAAGGGCTGCGGGCTGGACATTGCCATGCCGCGCCGGGAAAAACAGCGCGGCGTTGGCCACCGTGATTTTGATATAATCGTTGACCCCTTCCTCGGTGCGGAAAAAGCGGCAAAAAGGCGCGACTTCACCGTGAACGCCATGATGCAGGACGTGCTGAGTGGGGAGGTGCTGGACTTTTTCGGCGGCATGGACGACCTCTCGGCGCGCATCCTACGCCATGTCAGCGACGAGAGCTTTTCGGAGGATGCCTTGCGCGTTCTTCGAGGGGCGCAGTTTGCCGCGCGCTTTGGGTTTACTGTGGCGCCGGAAACTGTCGAGCTGTGCCGGGGGATGACGCTCGATGCTCTTGCCCGTGAGCGGGTGGAGGCGGAGCTTAAAAAAGCGCTGCTCAAGGCTTCAAAGCCGTCGGTCTTTTTCCGGGTCCTGCGCGATATGGACAGGCTCGGCGAGTGGTTCGCGGAAGTGAGCGCGCTTATAGACGTTAAGCAGAACCCGCGCTTTCACGCGGAGGGGGACGTGTGGGAGCACACGATGCTCGTTCTGGACGCGGCGGCAAAGTATCGGGACAAGGTGGAAAATCCCTATGCCTTCATGCTCGCGGCGCTCTCGCACGATTTCGGAAAGCCGCTGACAACGCAGGAGACGGACGGCGTTTTGCACTCATACGGACACGAGAACGAGGGCGTGAACGCGGCGAGTGCATTTTTCGAACGCCTGGGCTGTGCGAACAAAACGGCGGACTACGCCCTGCCGCTTGTTGAAAACCACATGAGACCGAATCTTCTGGCGGAGGCGAAGGCGGGTATAAAAGCTACGAACAGGATGTTCGACAGCGTGCCCGACCCGGCGGCGCTCATTTATCTCGCCCTCTCGGACAGGGAGGGACAGATTCGCGAAGCGCCGGGCGAATCCTCAGAAGCGTTTCTTTTTGAGCGGCTTGAGATTTACAGAGAGTATATGTCGAGACCCTTTGTGACCGGCAAGGACCTCGTGCAGGCCGGGCTTACGCCGGGGGAGTATTACTCGGATATCCTCGCCTACGCGCATAAGCTCCGGCTTTCGGGCGTGGATAAGCAAAACGCCCTGAAGCAAACGCTCTCCTACGCCAAAAGCCTTGGTAAATAAGAACAGACCGAAAAAATCGGTCTGTTCTTATTATTTATTCCGCCTTGTTTGAGATTTCAAGAATATCGTAATAGGCGTACCACACGGTGTCGTTCTTGTCCATGGTGAGCGTTACAGTCATATCGGACTGCGGGATGAGCTCCATTCCCGTCACGGCGTCCATGTAGAAACTATCGGCGGACTGAGAGCCGGCTGCTGCTGTGGCGTTGCTTCCGCCTCCGCCGAAAGCTTAAACGGAACATAAAAATATGTGAACAAGCTGTAAACAGCAATGTTCACACAAGATACTTGAAATTGTTGAACGAAAGTCGGATAATAAGCGGAGAAAGAATGAATCCCCCGGAGGTCAATATGGATAACAAGTACAGCTTTGACGTTAAAATACCGATGAGCCGCTGTGACTTTCGCTATCGGCTCGGCGTGGCGCAGGCGGCGGATATCTTCATGGACGCCGCAACCGATCACGGCGATATGCTGGGCGTGGGCTTTGAAAAGATGGCGGAGCGCGATCTGTTCTGGATGGCGGCGCGGTGCCGCTACCGTTTTCACAGGATGCCGGACTGCCTTGAAAATGTCACTGTCACGACGTGGCCGGGCAAGATACGCTATGCCGTCTGCAACCGCTTCTACACCATGACGAGCGGCGGCGAGCTTCTTGCAGAGGGGCTGACCGAGTGGGTCGTGTTCAATACGAAGGAAAACCGCATAGAGACGAGCGCGGCGGAGCTGCTCTGCCTGCCGTATAACGAAGAGACCGTCTGCGCGGGGCGCAAGGTGCGCATGAGCCGCGATTTCTCCGCAGACGCGGAGCTTGGCAGATACATCGTGCGCTCAACGGATATTGATATAGGACACCATATGAATAACGTCGCGGATATCCGCGCCGCGATGTCCATGTTCTCGACCGCAGAGCTTGAGCGCATGGATATAAAGGAGCTTGAGATAAACTATATCGCCCAGTGCCGTGAGGGCGAGGAGCTGAGCTTTCGACGCCGCGAAACGGAGGACGGCATGGACATCGGCGTTGTCCGCCCGGACGGGGGCATAGGCGCGACGATACATCTTGTTATCGGGGACTGAGCGATGCATAAGTGCATATGCGGCATTGACCTTGAGATAGAGAAAAAGAACATAAAAAATCTGCACCTCTATATTCTGCCGCCCGACGGCAGAGTAAAGATAACCGCGCCGCGCAGGATGAGCGAGGCTGTGATAGAGCGCTTTGTGGCAGATAAGCTCGACTGGATAACGAATAAGCGCGCACAAGTCATGTCACGCCGCGAGAACGCCGCAGGCTATCACACGGGGGACACCGTCTATGTCTGGGGAACGCCCTACACCCTCACGGTGGAGCGCGGCGCGAGAAACACCCTTATTATCGAGGAAAACGGAACGGCAGTGCTCATGCTGCGCGAGGACGCGGACGAAGAAAAACGCGCCGACATCGTTAAGGAGTGGTACCGGCGCGAGCTTAAAGACGCGGCGCCGCCGCTAATTAAAAAGTGGGCGGATATAACGGGGCTTCACCCAAGCTCGTGGCAGACGAAGGATATGCGCACGCGCTGGGGCACCTGCAATACCCGCACGGGCAAGATATGGCTGAACGTCCGTCTCGCGCAGCATCCGCCGGAGTGTCTTGAGTACGTCATTTTGCATGAGCTTGCGCATCTTCGCGCCCCGAACCACGGCGCGGAATTCTATGCCGTTCTTGATGCCTTCATGCCCGACTGGAAACGCAGAAAAAAGCTTTTGAATCAGTGAGCTTTATAAAGCACAAAGGAACGACACACAGGTCGTTCCCTACGATTATCATAAAAAATTTGTAGGGAACGGCCTGTGTGCCGTTCCGCTTTTTATTGTGCGACAAGCCATGCTGTGATACAATAAAAACCAGAATAATCAGCGGGGTGCTGCATTGGTGGAAAAACAAATCAGAAAGCCAAACAGATTGAATTGCTACGACTACGGAGAAATTGGCTGTTATTTTATAACCCTTTGCACCCACCATCGTCAGTCGCTTTTCCTCATGGAAAAATCCTCCGTAGGGAACGGCCTGCGTGCCGTTCCAAATAATCCGGCAAACCAGGTCATTCGTAATTGGATTGCTCAATTACACCATAAATTTGAAGGCATATCAATCGACCAGTATGTTATTATGCCCGACCACTTGCACTTTATTATTAATATAAAAGAGCGATGTCCGGGCGGCTCTGTACCGGATATCATGCGATTCATGAAGACTATGACCACAAACGAGTATATCCGGGGCGTTAAGCAGGGCATTTTGCAGCCTTTTAACAAAAAGCTGTGGCAAAAATCATATTATGACCACATCATACGCAACCAGCAGGACTATAATGAGATTTGGGAGTATATTGAGAACAACCCGGATAAATGGATGCTGATGTATAACCGGCCGCAATAAGGGAACGACACACAGGTCGTTCCCTACAATCAATCCAATCATTCTTCGCAGGGAACGGCTTGTGTGCCGTTCCTTTTTTATTTCTTTTTCACCGCGGTGTCGATGCTGTCTCCGAAAACGATGAAGCGGTCGAACAGAAACTCCGTCACGAAGTTTGTTATCATCGTCAGCGCCAGCACCAGATATTCGTTCCACCCAAGCTCCGTGAGCGCGCCGCCCGCCCATGTGCTCAGCGGTGTGAACACGAGGTAGAAGCCTGCCACCTTCAGCATGGCGATCGGCACGTTGCTTGCCGAGCGGAAGGTGATGTTGCGGTTGAGCGTGAAGTTCCACAGCACGGACAGAACCAGCGCCGTGAAATAGCACACCCGGTAGCTCCACGCGAAAATCTCGTTCATCAGCGTGAACGACAAAACCTGAACTATACCTGCGCTTATCGAAAACAGCGTGAATTTCACCGCGCGGATAAGCTCTTTTTTTCTATTGTCCACAGTGCCGCCTCCTAATCGAATTGTCATGTCAGCTCGCGGCAGGTAAAGAGAATTACCTGTCTCTCCGTGGCTATCTCCCGCAAAAGCTTCATCGCCTGCGAGAGCCTGTCGTTGTCAAGATTTACAAGCGCGTCGTCGATTATCAGCGGGCAGCTCTCCCCCTCCGGCAGAGCCAGCTTGCACACAGCAAGGCGCACCGCGAGATACATGAGGTCGAGCGTTCCGGAGCTGAGATATTCCGCGTCGCGCGCGACGATATCGTCCTGCGTTTTGGTTTTGGCGGAGAAGTCGCGGCTTAGCATAAGCTCGGAGTAGCGCCCGCCGGTGACAAGAGACATATACTTTGCCGCAACGCGCCCAAGCTCCGGCGAGAAGCGGCTCTGCATCTCGCTGTCCGCCTCCTTGAGCGTACTTATCGCAAGCGAGAGCGCGTCGTACTCCTGACTGATGTTTTCATATTCCTCTTTAAGACAGCTCAGACTGCTCGACAGCACAAGCGGGTCACCCATCGCGGCAAGCCGCCCGCTGATGTTTGCCGACTGCGCGGCAAGCCGCTCCGCCTTCGCGCGCGCGGCAGCAAGCTCGCGGCCGAGCTGGGCTGCCTCGGAGCTTCCGGTGCTGAAGTCAAGCTCCTGCAGGGTGCGCTCCTGCATCTCGCTGAGCGCGTCCTGCGCGCTCTCGTACTCGGCGCGCGTCTGCCGTTCAAACCTTTCGCACTCGCTTACCTCGTCCCACAGCGCGCGGTAGCTTTCAAGCTTCTCTCTCAGCTCCGAGGGTGATGTTACCTCGTATTTTAACAGTATCTCACGCCGCCTGTCCTGCGCTTTGCGCGCGTTCTGCTTCACACTGCTGACGCGGAAGAAGAACGCGATTGCCGCAATGCACGCGATCACCGAGACGATAACATACGGTATCTGCTGAAAACGGATATACAGCGCCGCGCCCGCCGCGGCGATTATGAACATGAGTATCGCGAGCAGAGGATTTGCCTTCCTTTTCGCGCTTGATGAGAGGGCGGAAAAGCTTTCAAGGTCTGCATTTATTGTCGCCTCGACCTCGTCCGCACTCCTTCCGCCAAAGCCGCCGCGTCTCAGTTCCTCACGCTTTTCGGAAAGCGCGGACATTGCCGCGTCGTGCGCCTCGCTGCTGCGTCTCAATTTATCCTGACCCGCGCTGAGCGCGTTCAGCGCGTCGCGCCGCTGCTTTTTGCGGCTGTCGTTCACCGCCTGTTCAAGCTTTACGCAGTCCTCCCGCGCTCTGTCAAGCTGCCCCTCCAGCGCGTCCAGCGCGTCCATGGCGCCGCTCATCTCTTCAAGTCTGCGCTGAGCTTCGTCTATCTGTCCCTCAAGCTCCGGCAGATAGCCGCGCCGGTTGTAGCGGCGCTTGCGCTGCCATGCGCGCAGCGTCTCGTCCGCCTCGGTGTAGGAGGTCTGCTCCTCCCCGGTGGAGACGATGGAGTTTATGCGCTTTTCAAGCTCCGGCGCGCCCGTCACGGCGACGCTGCCCTGTGCCACAAACGCGCTGCGGCGGAAAACCTCTTTGGAAACGCCGGTCAGCAGCTCGCCGGCGTTTGCGCCGTTAAGCTCGCGCACGGGGGTGGAGGTGCCGGTGTAGGTCGCGGAAAACTCGCGCATGGGCGCGTTTTTGGCGCGTGTGGTGCGGCTTATCGTGATGTCGCAGCCGTCCGCGCGAAGCTCCATCGTGCCCTCCATCGGCGCGCCCGACCACGGGGCATAGCGCAGCTTGTCGGGCAGATACCCGGCCTTTGCACGCTCGGACGAGTCAACGCCGTAGAGCATCGCGAGTATGAACGCGCACCAGGTGGACTTGCCGCTCTCGTTCGGCGCGTAGATGACGTTCAATCCGTCGTGAAACGACAGCGTCTCGTTTTCAAGCTTTCCGAAGGACGCGGTCAGCTTATTTATCTTCATGCCGCGCAACCTCCTCCATTCCGCAGAGCGCCGCAAGCCCCCAGCGGGCTGCCTGCTCTATCTCGCGGCGCTGCTCGTCGTCTTTTGCTTCGTCAAGCTTCTTTTTAAGCTTCAGCAGAAACAGCCCCCTCAGGGTGTCCTCGCCGGTGTATTCCCAAATATCGTGTCTCAGGCGTGTTTCGTCCCGAAGCTGAAGCTCAAAGAACATATCCGCAAGCTGGGCGTACAGTGCACCGATGTCGGGGGAGATGTCCGCCTCGCCCGTGAGCGTTATTCTGTAAATGTCCGAGGCAGTGTCGTCCGGGAGCTGGGTGTGTATCGCAAGCAGCGGGTCAACTCCGGTGATGTCAACGGTGATGTCCTCATACCGCCTCTCCGCAATGCACAGCGTTTCAAGCTCACAGCCCTCCTCCGACAGCGTGACAAGATTCACGGTCTTTTCGCCCGTCTCGTCAAAGCCGCGCCCCTCCGGGCAGCCGGGCCATGAGTACCATGTGCCGCCCGCCTTTTGAAGCCCGGAGCCTTTATGTATGTGTCCGAAGGCGGCATAGTCGATGTTGGACGCGGCGAGCGCCTCCATGCTCACGCCGTTATACGCCGAGTCCTTCACCCCAACCTCGCCGTGAATACACAGGAGGTTGAACATACCGTCCTTTCTGTCCGCCGTGAAGCCCTCAAGCAGGGCGGGAGAGCGCTTGTCCGTAAAGGCGGCGCCGAAAACCCTGACCCCGAGCTCCGGCAGTTCAACACACTCAAGCTCGCGGGAAGTGAACACATACACGTTTTTCGGCAGCTTGAGTCTCGCGTAGGGTGAGCGCGGTGAATAATAGTCGTGGTTGCCTGGGGCGATAAAGACCGGCACGGGGATGTGTCCGAGACTTCTGATAAGCTCCTCCCCGGTTTCGAAAAAGGTGCTGTCGCTGTCAAGCAGGTCGCCGGACAAAAGAACGATGTCCGCGCTCTCACGCACCGCAAGCTCCGCAAGTCTGCCAAGCAGGACCCGCTGTTCGCTTCGGCGGACGGAGGCTTTCCCGGCGCTCAGGCTCTCAAAGGCCGAGTCCATGTGCAAATCTGCCGTGTGCAGGATTCTGACTTCTCTCATAAGCTTCTCCGTTAAAGTATGCGTATTGCCTCAGCGCCGAGACAGTGCCCGGTGTCTGTGTCAATTTCAAAGATACAGCCCTCAAGCTTCGCTGCGCCCCCCGCAGCCTCATAGCGGCGCGGCGGGTCGCCCATGAACTTGCCTATGCTCTGCTCCGGGCTTATTCCGAGCACGGACTGCACGGCGCCGGTCATGCCGATGTCCGTGATGTAGCCCGTCCCATTGGGAAGAACGCAGGCGTCGGAGGTCTGAACGTGGGTGTGCGTGCCCCACACGGCGCTGGCCTTGCCGTCAAGCAGGTAGCCCATAGCGCGTTTCTCGCTCGTCCCCTCGGCGTGAAAATCAACGAGGATTATCTTCTCCTTTATCTCCGCCATATATCCGTCTGCGATGACGAAGGGGTTGTCGGTGTTCGCGTCCAGCGTGAAGCGCCCCATGAGGTTCAGCACGCACACATCACCGAATTTAGTCGAAAACACCGCGATGCCGCGCCCCGGACACTGGGGGCCGAAGTTTGCAGGACGCAGGATCTTGCGCCGCTCGTCAAGATAGGGCTGAAGCTCTGTCCTTGTCCAGGTGTGGTTGCCGAGGGTGATAACGTCCGCGCCCGCGCGGAAGATGGCGTCCGCCTGGCGCGGCGTGATACCGACGACGTTCGCGTTTTCGCCGTTTACGACGGTAAAATCTATGTGATGCGTTTCCTTGATTTTTTTGAGATTCTTGTCCAGAAACGAAAGTCCCGGCTCGCCGCAGATATCGCCCACGGCCAATATTCTAACGCTCATTTGCGCCTCCGAAATACCGCATTAATATTGATTATATTCTACCACAAATTACATCTCCGTATCAATGCAATTTCTGC
Organism: uncultured bacterium; assembly: GCA_945917385.1. Next base: position 3,361 of record CAMEHJ010000005.1, on the reverse strand, counting down.
ACATAATAAGAGTACAAAAATTGGAGGTGTCACATGAACAAGACGAACTTTATGATAGGCATGGGTATGGGTCTTATGGTCGGCATGGGAGCCGGCATGATGGTCAGACCCAAGAAAAGCAGCATGAGCTGCATGATCGGCAGGACGCTCAAGGCGATGGGCGAGGTCGCGGACTCCATTTCCGATACTTTGGGCTGGTAGTCCAGCACAAAAATAAAGAATTGCAAAAAAGGTCTTGCAATTTTTGAAAGGCTGTGCTAATATGTATGAGCTGTCAGAGACATGCGTTGTTAGCTCAGCTGGATAGAGCGTCTGGCTACGGACCAGAAGGTCAGGGGTTCGAATCCCTTACAGCGTGCCAAAAACCCGGAATCACATCGTGATTTCGGGTTTTTGTTTTGTCCGCTGTGGGATTCGAATCATAATCGAAACTGCCTGCGGCAGTTTCAGAAACCAGTGCAAACACTGGTTTCTTCCTATATAGAGTTCTTCAAGGTGAAGAACTCTATGCAAGCGACATCCCTTACAGCGTGCCAGAAACCCGGAATCACATCGTGATTTCGGGTTTTTGTTTTCCATTCCATATTGATTTTTAATAAATAATAAGTCATAATCATGTATATAATGTCGTAAGGAAAGAGAAGCGCCATGCAGTATTTCAAGTTGCAGCTCGGCTGTCTGCTCATCATTGCATACATCGAAATCTCATATATCCGCGCGACGCTGCGCGGGAAGATACCGCGCAACCGGCTTTATGACGCGCTGATGGTCGTCGCGCCGTGGGCGGTGCTGTTTGACGGGGTGAGCGCGTGGACGGTGAACCACATGGACAGCGTCCCCGATATCATCAACCGCGGTGCGCACCTGCTGTTTTTCATTTTTATGGAGATGACGCTTGTTGCCACGGCGGAATATATGTATGACCAGCTTCTCAGCTTCAAAAACAGGCGCCGGGTGATCTTCCTGTCCGAGCTTCCGGGTATCGTCTCCGTCGCGCTCGCGGCTGCGGGGATCGGCAGGCTCCGTTTCATACAGGGCACGACCACATGGTATTCGATGGGTTTTTCGGTGTATGTGTGCTACGCCACGGTCATATTGTACTACGGCTCGATTTTGTACATAATCATTGCCCGACGCCGCTTCCTCCCGCGCGGAAAAAAGCTCAATATCCTGTCGTTTGTTGTATTGGTGGGCGTTATTCTGGCGGTGCAGCTCCGCTTCCCGGAGGTGCTGCTGACCTCACTGTTTCCGACGTTTTTGCTGCTCGGCATATACATGGACTTTGAAAATCCGTATATCCGCGAGGTGACCGCACAGCACAACGAGATGGTGGACGGCTTTGCGACCATGGTTGAAAGCCGCGACAACAATACCGGCGGGCATATAAAGAGAACGCGCGCCTATGTCGAGCTTATGCTCTCCGAGATGAGACGAAGCAGGCGCTACCGCGCGATTATGAGCCGCGACTACATGGAGAATGTCGGCAACGCCGCGCCTCTGCACGACATCGGCAAGATATCCACGCCCGACAGTATTCTGCAAAAGCCGGGGAAGCTGACGCCGGAGGAGTTCGAGATAATGAAGATGCACGCCCCCAACGGCGCTGAGATCATCCTGAACACCTTTCACGACCTGAATAACGAGGAATTTAGGCATATCGCGTACGAGCTTGCGAGGTATCACCACGAAAAGTTCAACGGCAGGGGCTACCCCGACGGGCTTTCGGGGGAGCAGATACCCCTGCACGCGAGGATAATGGCTATTGCGGACGTATTTGACGCGGTCTCCCAACGGCGCTGCTACCGTGACGCGCTGCCCGTTGACGAATGCTTTGATATTATCCGAAAGGGGAGCGGCGCGGACTTTGACCCGGAGCTTGTGGAGATATTCCTCGGCGCGCGCGGCAAGGTAGAGGCCCTGATGAAAAAAGAATAAGCCCTCTCAGTCAGCTATGCTGACAGCTCTCCCAGGGGGAGAGCCAAGCAGGGTATTACGTATTTTTATAAAAAAAATATTTTTGATGAGCTAAGATAAAGAATGAGCGCAGGGAATTTTCCCCGCGCTCATTCTTTATCTGACGTGTTCCGAAATCAGCTTCAAAAGCGCGTCCATATCGACGGGCTTTGCGATGTGCGCGTTCATCCCCGCATCGAGCGCGGCGCGGACATCCTCGGTGAAGGCGTTGGCAGTCATGGCGATTATCGGAACGGTGGCAGCGTCGGCGCGGTTTTCTTCCGCGCGGATGGCTCTCGCAGCTTCATAGCCGTCCATGACCGGCATCATGATGTCCATGAGCACAAGGTCGAAATACCCGCAGGGGCTGTCACGGAAAAGCTCGACAGCCTCTTTGCCGTCGCGGCTGCGCGTTACGCACAGACCCCGGCTTTCAAGCTGAGTGACGGCTATCTCCGCGTTGAGGTCGTTATCCTCGGCAAGCAAGATATGCAGTCCGCATATGTCCGGCGAAAACTCCGGGGCGGCGGATTTTTTCATATCCTCACTCTGCGCAAGCTCAAACGGCAGCTCGACCGTAAAGACCGTGCCCGTGCCCTTTGCGCTTTGAACCGAGACTGTGCCGTTCATAAGCTCGACGTAACGCTTTGTTATTGCAAGCCCAAGCCCGGAGCCGGCGTACTGCGTCCTCGCTCCGGCGGCTTCCTGCGTGAAATCGTCAAAGGCAGAGCCGATGAATTCCTCGCTCATGCCGACGCCTGTGTCCGCGATGCGGTAGCGCACGCGGATATGGCGCTCGTCCTCACCGGGCAGACGCTCGGCAGAGAGCGAGACGCTTCCTCCGTCGTCGGTGAACTTGACGGCGTTGCCGAGTATATTCACAAGCACCCTGCGCACTTTGGCGGAGTCTGCCACGACGAGAAGCTTTTCCTTCGCTCCGCGCTCCACATCAAGCGTCAAATCGCGCCCGCTCATAAGCCCGTGTGCGACGGTAATCGCGGAGTCGGTGACCGCGCACAGATCCACCGGCGCCGCGGCAAGCGTCTCCAGTCCGCACTCGACACGGCTTATATCGAGCATATCGTTAATAAGCGACAGCAGATGCTCTGAGCTTGCGCTGATGTTCTCAAGACAGCGGCGCACGATTTCGTCGGGGTTCTGCCGGAGCGCGATGTCGGTAAAGCCTATTATGGCGTTCATCGGCGTGCGGATATCGTGCGAAATATTCAGGAGAAATTCCCGCTTTGCGTCGTTGGACTTCTGCTCCTGCCGGATAAGCTCCTCAAGCTGAGCGCTGCGGAATTGCAGGTCGTCCTCACGGACGGCGGGTTCAGGCTGCGGCTTTCTGTTCATTTGGCGTTACCCCCAAACTGTATCAATTTATATTATATCAAATCCAAAAAGGACA
>CAMEHJ010000004.1 GCA_945917385.1 uncultured bacterium | reverse complement strand
GCGTTAAATGAACTAATATGTATCTATAAGATATAAGAAAGGAGAAAACAAATGTCTACCACAAGCTTCGATTTACTGACTCCCGACCAGCAGGACCTCAGACAGATGGTTCACACATTTGCCGATGAGGAGATTATCCCCACCTGCAAAGAGCTCGAGAAAGAGGGCATCTTCCCCGAAGAGCTGTACAAGAAGGCCTATGAAATGGGTCTTACCACGATGATCCTGCCGGAGAAATACGGCGGAATGGGTCTTGATATTTTCACCTATTCCATCTGCAAGGAAGAGCTTGCCCGCGGCGACGCGGGATTCGCGGGCGCGGTTGCCGGCAGCTTCATGGGCTCGCTCCCCGCGCGCCTTTTCGGCACCGAGTACCAGATAAAGACCGTTACGGAGCTTCTCTGCAACGGCGGCGCAATGGCCTTCGCCCTCACGGAGGCCGAATCCGGCTCGGACTCGGCAGGTATGCGCACCACCTACGTTGACGACGGCGACGCATATGTTATTAACGGCGCAAAGACCTTTATCTCCGGCGGTGAACACGCGGATATGTTCCTCGTCTTTGCCACATTCAACCGTGAGCTCCGCGGCAAGGGCGTGTCCGCTTTCTATGTGGACGCCAAGGCACCCGGCCTCAGCATAGGCAAGAAAGAGGACAAAATGGGCTACCGCACCTCCGACACGGTTGACCTTATTTTTGACAATGTGCGCGTACCCAAGGATATGCTCATCGGCAAAGAGGGCGAGGGCATGATGATCATGTCCCAGTGCCTGAACCGCACCCGTCCCACGGCAGGCGCAGGTGCCATCGGCAATGCGCAGTACGCCTTCGAGATTGCCGCCGAGTACTCGACGAAGAGGCTGTCCTTCGGCAAGCCCATCTGTAAGCATCAGGGCGTCGGCTTCAAGCTCGCGGAGATGTACACGCTGCTTGAGGCAGGCCGTCTTATGTGCTGGCAGGCAAGCAAGACCGCCGACGCGGGTATAGTCGATGCAAAGCTCTTCTCCGCGGCAAAGGTGTTCGCGTCCGACGCCGGCATGAAAGTCTGCTCCGAGGCGGTCCAGATTCTCGGCGGCTACGGCTACAGCAAGGAATATCCCGTTGAGAAGCGCTTCAGAGACGCTAAGATATATCAGATATTCGAAGGCACCAACGAGATACAGAAGATGGTCATCAGCAAGGACATCACCAAGGAATTTTTGGCCAGGCAGGGCTGAGCAGGTCATACACCTGTGCATACCTCCTCCGGGGCGGGCATAGCGAGTGTGCTTTATCACAGAATAAGAGTATCATCTCAGCGTGTGCACGTACAGGGAGGATATCAAAATAAAACAGAAAAGTGAGGAAGAAAAATGGCAAAAGTAAAGTCCCCCAACAAGAAATTGATGCACACCATCATCGCTCTCTTGATTTGGGCAATCTTCAAGTGGCTCATCCCCGCACCCGCGCCCATGACCGAGGTTGGCATGGAGATCTGCGGCGTATTCGTAATGGCAACCTACCTCTGGATAACCGTTGAGACCGGCTGGACAAGCATACTTGTCGTCAGCATGGTCGCCATCTCCGGCGCAATGTCCGCAACGAACGCCATTAAAAGCTCCTTCGGTGACTGGATGTTCGCGTTCCTTATGGCGTGCATGCTCGTCAACCATGTTCTGAGCGAAACCGGTCTTTCCCGCCGCATCGCGGTATGGTTTATCACCCGCAAGTTTGTTAAGGGCCGCCCGTACATAATCGTGCTTATGTTCTTCGCGGCAATGTTCGTTCTTGGCCTGGGCATGACCTCCTCCGCAACCTGCGTCATGTTCCTCGCGCTTGCAAAGGAGATAATCGACACCTGCGGCTACGACCGCAAGGACAAGTTCTCCCAGTTCCTGTTCTGCTCCATCGCGGCGATCACCATCGCCGGCAACGGCATGACCGCCATCGGCCATGGCAACTTCATTACCGGTATGGGCTGGGTCGGTGAAGCCTTCGGCCTCGAGATATCCGTCGCACAGTCCGCCGCTATCGGTATGTCCATCGGCGTTGTGTGGATTCTGCTCGTTGTTCTCATCATGGCAAAAATCTACAAGATCGACGCATCCAAGCTTGTCAACCTCGATATCGACGCTCTGCGCGCATCCATCCCCCCGATGAGCAAGAAAGAGAAGTTCGCCGGCATCATGTTCGCAATCGTTGTGTTCTTCTGGGTAGGCAAGGACCTGCTCAAGGGTCTGACCGGCATCCCCTTCTTTGCCGACCTGCGCAGCTTCATCAGCAGCCTCGGTACCGCGATCCCCGTTCTCCTCTGCGTCTGCGTATTCTGTGTCGTTCCCGTTGACGGCGAGCCGCTGATGAACTTCAACAAGGCAACCAAGTCCATCGCTTGGCAGAGCTGCATGATGATCGGTACCGTCCGTCTGCTCGGCACCGTTGTCAACATGGAGGATCTCGGTATTGTCCTCTGGATCCAGCAGGTATTCGGACCCATGGTTCAGCATCTTCCCGCCTACGTTTTCGTTGCGGTCTGCATCGGCGCTGTCCTATTGCTGACGAACTTCGTCTCCAACTCCATCGCAATGGTGCTCTTCAAGGTCGCCGCTCCCCTTATCGTTCTCATGCCCGGCGTCAATGGCCCGGCACTCGGCGTTGCGATGATCTGCGCTGCACACTACGCAATGTGGACCCCCGGCTGCACCACCACTACCTCCATGGTCGTCGGCTCCGGCGATGTTGACGGCAGCTTCATGACCAGATGGATGTGGCTGCCCATGATCGCGGCATACGTCAGCCTGCTGTTCGTCGGATACAGCGTCGCATGCCTTGTTTTCTGAGCCTGTTTTCAAATCTCTCTTAGCATTTGATTTTTAATGGCAGCGGAGAACGGTGTTTTACCGGTTCCCGCCTCCGGGAAGGAGCTGACTTTCCCGGCGCAGGGGAGCCCGGTGAAGGCATTGTTTTCCAATGCGCAGTGAAGGTTCCACTCCGGCGGGGTTCGGTCGGTGCGAGCGAACCCCGCCCTGTTTAAAAAATATATGTCCCCGCTGATGCTGGCGACGGATGTGTATAATAAAAATAGAATGGATGTGGTATTTTGATCTCTTCTCAGGTAACAGCATTGTTGATCCTTGCTTTTTGCATAGTTTTCTTTATTACTGAGTGGATACCTTCTACCGTCACCAGCGTTACCGCGTGTGCCCTGTTCGTACTGACCGGCGTCTGCTCCTTCTCGAAGGCCTTTTCAGGCTTTTCAAACAGTACGGTCATTCTTGTGTTCGGTATGCTTGTCATAGGCAACGCCATGTTTGAATCGGGAGTTGCACAGAAGATAGGCGCCGTTGTTATGAGACTGTCCGGCGGGCAGGAAAGACGGTTTATACTGTTTGCCGGCGCGACGTCGATAGTGATGTCAATGTTTCTTGCAAATATGGCCGTAATTGCAATGTATCTTGCAATTATGAACAGCGTTTGCAGGACAAACCCCAATGTTAAGCTCAAAAATATCTGCCTCGCCACGACCATGGGCGCCATGTTCGGCGGCGTATGTACACTGGTCGGCTCCACTCCCCAGCTGACAATGCAGACTCTGCTTGAGGGTGCTACGGGTCAGACCGCAGGAATGTGGGATTTCATGCCCGTCGGCCTTTGCCTCAGCGTCGTTTACCTTATATACGTTTTGTTTATCGGCTATCCTCTCGGGAAAAAGATTTGGGGCGCCGATGACGGAACCGACCGGCTAGACCGGCTTGACGACTATGTCGCCCAAAAGAAAACAGCCGCCGTGGATGAGGACAAGCAAAAGAGAAAGCAGATATACATGTATATCATTCTCGCCATTCTTATTCTCATGTTCGCGACAAATATTGTCACCAATGTTATGGCGACGTGCATCTGCGCGCTGCTCTGCGTAATAACCGGCTGCACCACGGAGAAGAGCGTCCTGAAAAACATGGACTGGGCGACGCTCATCCGGCTTGCCGGCTGTCTCGGCATAGCCTCCGGCATCAATGAAAGCGGCTGCGGCGAGCTTATTGCCAACGCCTTCACCACCGTTTTCGGACCGAATGTGCCCCCGCTGCTGTTCCTCGCGGCGTCCGTATTCGTCGTGATGATAGTCAGCAACTTTATTTCGAATTCTACCGCGGTATTCATCGTCCTGCCGCCTGTGATCGCCGTGTGACAGCAGTACGGCTTTAACTGCCTGGCCTTTGCCATTGCGGTCTGCTACGGCGCGAACCTCAGCTTTGCGACCCCGCTTGCAAATGCCCAGACAGGCACTACGATGGTTGCCGGTTATAATTTTAAGGATTATTGCAAATATAACCTGCTTCTTGAGCTTTTTGTCTGGATCGCCATTGTGATATTCATGCCAATGTTCTGGAGCCTGACTGCTTGATTCCGGCCCTGCAAACTCATTCGGGAAGCGAAGATTAGGAGGGAAACATGGAATTTCTCAGTGAAATACTTCTTCGGAACGCGGAGGAGTATCCCGACCGCACGGCGGTGATACAGGACGAGCGAACTCTAAATTACCGTGGGATGAATCGGGAGGTAAACCGCCTTGCAAATGCGCTGAAGAAACACGGCTTAAAAAAAGGAAACCGTGCGGCGCTGCTCATGCGCGGCAGTGCCGACTGGCTTCTGTTCCTGTACGCCTGCCAGAAGATAGGTGTCGCGCTGGTGCTTATCCATCTCAGACAGCTTCCGGAGGAGATCCTCCGCATGATGACGCTTGCCGATGCAAACATCCTTATCTACGACACCGAGTATTCCGACAAAGCGGATTATATCGCCGGACACTACACCGAAGAGCTGACCTTCGTATGCGTAGGCGGCAGCCCGGAGCGCGCCGGCGTGCTCTCCTTCGGGCAGCTTATGTGCGAAGAGGACGTGACCGAGGCATATACTCCGCTGACAGACCCGGAGCCGAGCATAATCCTCTTTACAAGCGGCACCACCTCGGCTTCAAAGGGCATAGTCAGAACGCAGGAGATGATGGCGCACTACTGCGCGCTATTGCGTGATGACGAATCGAGAGCCAGGGGCGACGTTATGCTCACGCCCTCCCCGCTTTATCACGCGGCCGGGTTGTGCTGCGTTGTCAAGATGCTCGAAAACGCGGGAACTCTTGTCCTTCTTAACCGCTTTGACAGCGAAAAAATATGCCGCGAGATACAGCGCTGCAGGGCGACGCAGGTCGCGCTAGTGCCCCCAACTTCGTACCGGCGGCTCAGCAGCTCCGGTTATCCGAAAAGATACGACCTCAGCAGCGTAAGGCTTGCCCATCTTGCAGCAGGCAAGGCGAGCGAGGAGTGCCTGCGTGAAGTGTTCGAAATGTTCCCGAACGCGGGCGTCCGCATATCGTGGGGCTCCACGGAGGCTTCAAACATAACCGAGCTGATGCTGAGCCGTGACGAGGTAAACAAAAACCGTGCGCTTCTGTGCTCCGTCGGCAGGGAAAACCCCGTGAGCGAGCTGAAGCTTGTTGCCGAAGACGGCAGCACGGTGGAGGGCGCCGGCAAGGGCGAGGCATATGTACGCTCGCCTCTTGTCTTTCACGGCTACCTCAAAGCGCCGGAGCTTACCGCCCGCTGCTTCAGCGGCGGCTGGTTCAAAACGGAGGATATAATTTACCGCGACGAAAACGGATACTGCTATCTTCTGGACCGCAAGCGCGACATAATAAAAACCGGCGGCGAGAACGTGTACGCACAGGAGGTCGAGCAGGACATACTCAAAAACAGCGCCATATCGGAATGTGCCGTCGTCGGCATACCCGACAGAAAATACGGCGAAGCCATTGCCGCGGCCGTCGTCTTTCAGCCGGGCTGTTCGCTGAGCGCCGCCGAGTTCGTATCCTTTTGCCGCAGGGTCATGCCCTCGTTCAAGAAGCCGAAATACTGGGCAGTCATGCCCGAACTTCCGAAAAACGATGTCGGCAAGATCCAGAAAAACATACTCAAGGAAAAAGCCGGAATATTGTTTACACCAATAGTATAAACACCGGAAAATGCAGAAACGAAAGGAAGAACAGAGTGAATATACTTGTATGCGTAAAACAAGTCCCGAAAGAAGAGGACCTCAGGCTCGACCCCGCCACAAAAACGCTTATCCGCACTCAGGGTACGGGCGTAATAAGCGAGTATGACAGATACGCCATGGAGCTGGCCGCGAGACTCAAGGAGAGCGCCGGAGGACGGGTGACCGCCATAACAATGGGCCCTCCGGCATCGGCAGAGGTTCTGCGCTACTGCCTGTCCGTCGGCGCGGACGATGCTTACCTTCTCAGCGACAGACGCATGGGCGGCGCGGATGCGTACGCGACCGTAAACGTTCTTGCCGCCGCCAAGAAATATATCGAGGCGGGAGGAGAAGGCTATGATCTCGTTCTCTGCGGCAAGCAGGCGAGCGACAGCGACACGTCTCTCGTAATGCCCGAACTCGCGGAGGCACTCGGCTGCGCTCAGGTCACCTTTGTAAACGACTTTGAGACGGTTGACGGCGCGCTTCATGTCCGGCGCGAGACCGACGACGGCGTCGATGTCCTTGAAGTGCCGTTCCCTGCGGTGATCTCTGTCGGCAAAACCGTTTTCGCTGCAAGATATCCCAACATAAGACTGAAGCTGAAGGCAAACCATACGGAGATTCCGGTGCTTGACGCAGACACGCTGGGTTTGGACGCATCCGAAATCGGCGTAAAGGGGTCGAAAACCACCGTCGGAGACTCCTATTTCCCTGAAAAAAATAAATCCTGCGTACACGTCACCGGCGGGGACGCCGCGGAAACAGCGGAAAAGCTTGTCGAGCTTCTTCGCCGTGCCAGAAAGATATGAGGTGCGATATGAAGAATACTGGCAGGGACATTTTCATAGTCATGGAAACCGTGGGCGGCACGGTAGGGGGCAGCTCTCTGGAGCTGTTCACTGCGGCGCGTACAGTAAGCGCCGTGACCGTCGGGCAGGTAATTGCCGTCGTCTTGGGCAGCGGGACGGCGAAAGCGGTCGGGACAGTATCGTCGTACGGCCCCGACGCCGTGATTTTCGTTGACGACGAGCGGCTTGCCGATTACAATACCGCCGCATATACGAACACTCTGTTCACGCTTGTCAAAAAATACGCCCCCGACGCCGTGATGATTTCCGCCTGCAGAAACGGAAAAGACCTCGCGCCCCGTCTGGCAAGACGGCTCGGGACCGGAATTACGGCCAACTGCACCGAACTGAAGGCCGACCCGGATACCGGCCTTATCTCGTGGAACATGCCCGCTCCCGGCGGAATAATGGCAACCATCCTCTGCGCCGAGGACCGTCCCCAGATGGGCACCATCTGCCCCGGCGCATTCCGCAGACCCGAACCGGCGGCCGCGGCATCTGTCGAGCTTATCGAGGAAAAGGCGGCGTGCGCACAAGACGACGGCGTTAAGCTGGTCAGGCGCATCCTGAACGAGGTCGGTTCCGAGCGCGGCATTGCCGACGCTGATATTATCGTCGCCGGCGGCAGAGGAATGGGAAGCGAGGAGAACTTCAGGCTGATTTACGAGCTTGCAGAGCTTCTCGGCGCGGCGGTCGGCGCATCGCGCAGCGTTGTGGATGCGGAGTGGATCGACCAGAAGCATCTGATCGGCCAGACCGGCAAGATAGTCCGCCCCAAGCTGTATATCGCCTGCGGAATATCGGGTGCGCTTCAGCACATGGTGGGCGTGGAGAACGCCGAATGTATCGTCGCAATCAACCGCGATGAGTCCGCACCTGTTTTTGACTATGCCGACTACGCGGTAGTAGGGGATGTAAACAAGATCCTCCCCGCGCTGATTGAAGTCCTGAAACAGAGCAAAACCCAGGCGACCTGATTTGCCTTTAAATAACAGAAAATTCAGGCGGCTCTTGACTATCTGAGAGCCGCCGCTTTCCGGGAGGGATATCATGAGTATTCACGATTTAAGTATCCTCGCAGAAAAGTTGTCGTCTGCCGACAGGGAAAAGCTTGTTGAAATATATCGCGGAAATGAGCTTGTCCGGCGCGTCGCGTCCGCCTCATACAAGGCGAACGGCACGGTTCAGACAAGAGTGGAGGATATTCTCCGCCTGGCCGAAAACATGGGGGCGAAAAAAATCGGAATTGCGACCTGCGTGGGTCTGCTCGGAGAGAGCAGAACACTGACCAAAATTCTGCGCAAGCGGGGCTTTGAGGTGTTCGGGGTCTGCTGCAAGGTCTCCGGCACGGAGAAAAAATGCGTAGGTATAACCGAAGAGCAGCTTTCAAGCTTCAAAACCGGCCCCATCATGTGTAACCCGATCATGCAGGCAAAGCTCCTGAACGCCGAGCATACCGACCTGAATGTCGTCATGGGTCTCTGCGTCGGCCACGACAGCCTGTTTCTGAAATACGCCGATAGTCCCTGCGTCTCTCTCGTAATAAAGGACAGGGTACTCGGCAACAACCCGGCGGCGGCGCTTTATACCACCTCCGGCTTTTATTCCAAGCTCCTGACCCCGCAGACGACCCCCAGCGCGGTAGAATTCATGGCACAGCTTCATGAAGCAAAGGAGGAATAAAGAAATGAGCGAAGAGAATAAGAACGCTCCTCTTTCCTGCGTGGACTGCGCAGTAACCGCCTGCCGCTACGGAAAGGACAATTACCCTGCGTTCTGCCTTACGAAGGCCATGTCGCCGGAGGAAAAGGCGTCCGTTCTTCCCTTGTATAACGACGGCGATATAAACGCCAGATATGCCTTCTGGTCCGCGACCGTCGAGGGCACCTATTACGGCGAGATGGCCAGGGTCGAAGAGACCATGGAGTTTGCAAGAAGGGTCGGCGCGAGAAAAATCGGCCTTGCCTACTGCAGCGAGCTCAAGACCGAGGCGGAGCTTTATGCAAAGATTTTGGATATAAACGGCTTTGAAGTATATACCGTTGACTGCAGGGTCGGCGGTCTGGACGCCGGTGAGGTGCTTGACGGAGAGGCCTCCGGACGGACGCTGTGCAACAGCGTGCTTCAGGCAAGGCTTCTGAATGACGCGGGCACGGAAATGAACATCCTGATGGGGTTGTGCGCCGGCAGCGACGCACTTTTCGTAAAATACGCCTCCGCGATGACGACCATCATGATAAATAAGGACCGCATCACCTGCAATAACCCCGCCGTTACTCTCTACCGCCCGGAGCGCCGCAAGCTGGTATAGACCCGACCTCCCGCTCACACAAATCAGACATGTAAAAGAGATGCCCACATGGTAAAACATATTACAGGCAACATATTTTCCTTCCCGATAACTTTGCCGAGAAGCCCGCTGAAGTATCTGAACTGCTACGTGATAAAGAGCGGCAGCGGGAAAAATCTGCTGATCGACACCGGTTATGACCTGCCGGAGTCATGGCGTGACCTGCAGGCGGGAATAGATGAGCTGGGGCTTGCGCCCGAGAATACCGAAGTGTTTCTCACACACATACACGCGGACCACACCGGCAACGCAAAGCGAATGAGGGAGCTGGGATACACCGTGCGCATAAGCGAGAAGGACTATCAAGGCGTCATCAACTCACATCTCCCCGGATTTTACGGTGCAAAGCAGAAGGCGAAGGACGCGGGCACACCGGAGGCGGTGCTGGAGGCGATGTTCGTAAACAACCCGTCGCCGATCATGCTGCCGGAGGTTTTTACCGCCGAGACAGTCAGACCCGGAGACCGTCTGGAGTACGGCGGCCACAGGCTTGCCTGTCTTTCCACATACGGTCACTCCCCCGGGCATATGTCACTTTATGACGAGGAGAACCGGATAATCTTTCTGGGCGACCATGTACTTTTTGACATCACCCCTAATATTGTCCTCTTGAACAGGGACGATGACGCGCTGGGGCAGTATATTGAAAATCTGCGCGCCGTGCAGAAGCTCCCGGTCAGTCTGGCGTTGCCGGCTCACCGCACGGCGGGCAGCGTTTCACTGAACGAGAGGATCGACAGTCTTATCCGGCACCATATGCGCCGCACCGAAGAGATACAGTCCATAATACGGCGCGAGGAGGGTCTGACCGCCTACGAGATATCATCGCGGATGAAGTGGAATATCGTAGCGGCGGGCTGGGACGATTTCCCTGCCTCTCAGAAATACTTTGCCGTGTGTGAATGTATGGCGCACCTTCAGTATATGTGCCTTAACGGCATGGCAAGCAAGGTTCCCGGTCCTGACAATGTGATGCTCTACTTCGTAAAATGAAGGACCGCAGTCCCCCAAACGTAAGCACCCCGATATGACCATGTCATACCGGGGTGCTTGATATCTTTTTTAATAGGAAGTTTACTTATGCTGAACGGCGGCGCCCGCTTCAAGCATACGCGCTATCGCCTCGTCGGAGTAGCCTATCACATTGAGTATCTCGGCGGTGTTCGCACCGAGCTGAGGCGCGAGCGTGCGTTCGGGCGCGTCGAAGGACGAAAACTGCACGGGCGGCGCGGGGACAACAAGCTCGTCGCCGCATTCGAGATTTATCTTCTCAAAGTAGCCGTTTGCCCATGCCTGCTCGTCGTAGAGCGTGTCCTCGGGCGTGCATATCTTTGCGTGGACAACGTCCAGCGCGGTAAATACCTCGTCAAACTTCTCGTAGGGGATCTTCTCAAATTCCTTTTCGAGCGTCTGCACGACCTCCTTCATGCAGGTGCGCGACTGCGCGACGGTGACGAATCTCGCGTCCTCCGCGTACTGCGGCAGGCCGAGCCTGCGGAGAATTTCGGGCATTTTCTCGTCGTATTTCTGCTCAACGAAGAAGAACGCGACATTGTTTGCCGCCTTATAGACCGGCGTTGAGGGCTGAGGGCAGCGGTAGCGGCTGACGGGAACGTCGTGACCGGGGTACTGCGCCTCCACAATGCCGTGGAAGTTATACCAGAGCGCCGTGCCGTAGAGGGAGGACGTGAGGAAATCGCCCTCGCCGGTGCGCTCGCGCTTAAAGAGCGCGGCCATGATACCCGCAAGCATAGCGGAGGCGACGGTGCTGTCACCGAAGCCGGGGTGCGGACGCGCGGGGATCTGCTCTGCGGGGCTCCATTCGGCCATCATGCCGCCGCGCCCCCAGAAGGATGCGCTGTCGAAGCCGGGACCGTCCCTGTCGGGGCCTTCCATGCCGAAGCCCGTGCACACGGCGTAGACAAGCTGGGGGCAGCGCTCCTTTATCTGCTCATACCCGATGCCGAGCCGTTCAAGCGCCTGAACGCGGGTGTTGGTCACAAAGACGTCCGCCCGCTCAAGCAGGGTCATCAGCGCCTCGCGCCCCTCATCGGTTTTGAGGTTGAGACAGAGGCTGCGCTTGTTCATGTTGTGCGGCTGGAATATGGGGTTGTTGTCCTCGGCGGCAGGGAGTTTCCACGCGCTGCCGACGGTGCGGTACGCCTCGCCTTTGGGCGATTCGACCTTGATAACATCCGCGCCCCAATCCGCGCAGAGCCTGGCAATAACAGGCGCCGCGACATGGGTTCCAAGCTCTACAACACGGATACCTTCAAGCGGTCTCATAGGTTATTTCTCCTTCCGTAAAGTATTCAGTTTAAATTTGTTTCATTATAGCATACTTCAATTCTCGGCTCAATAGCCTGAGGCGGGTGCGAAAAAATAAACAATCCTGCGTATGCGTATAAATGCGCTTTCGGGCGTTGACTTGCAGCGCCGATGCGGGTAAACTGAAAACATGAGGTGAGCCGATGAACAAACGTAAAGCGATAATAATTGCCCTGGCGGCGGCGATAGTGCTGACGCTGTCGGGGGTGCAGATATACCGCCTTGTGTTGCGCGCGCAGGCGGAGCAGATGATAGAGCGCGGCGACTACGAGGGCGCGAGGGCGGTGTTTGAGCGCTATGGCAGCGAGAGCGATACGGCGCGCTGTGACGCGCTGATGCTTGAGCGGACGTATCAGGAGGCGCTCGCGCTGCTGGAGACCGGCGACTATGCCGCGGCAGAGCAGATATTCGAGCAGATAGCGGACTATAAGGATGCGAAGGACAGGCTTTCCGACTGCGATATGCTGCGCGCGAAGGCACTCACGGAGGAGGGGCGCTTGATCGAGGCGAGGAAGGTATATCTCTCGCTCGGAGATCGCCCCGGCTGCGCGCAGGCGCTGGACGAACTGAATGAGCTGATGTATGCGCGTGCGTATGAACTGGCATCAAGCTTTGAGATGAAGGCCGCGTGCGAGCTTTGGCAGGCGCTTGGCAGCTACGCGGACAGCCCTCTGCTGCTTGAGCGCGCCCGGCGCATCATCGACTGGAGCTCGCGCACCGACGCCGACAGGCTGACGGATGCGTCGAAGGCGTTCACCCTTAACGGCAAGCCCATGAAATTTGATACGGCAGACGTCTACGCAAACGACGCCTGCTACATCGTCGTGCCGAAGGACTGCGGCACGGATATGACATTTTTCCTCTACTATCCCGGCGGGCGCAATGAGGAGATATCCGTTGATTTTCTGCTCTATTACCTTATGAATCCGTCCGACAATACCATCGCCGTGTTCCTGCGCAAAAACGGACTTGACGACATGGGAAAAAAGTGCAGTGAGGGCATAGAGCTGCTTGAGCGCGCCGCGGCGGAGAACGGATTTTTTGTGCGCGAGATCGTGCAGGGCGGCTCCAGTCTCGGTGCGTACCCCGCGATGCACGGCGTGATATATGCGCATGAAAACTACCGCATCGAGACGAGCTGCGTGCTGTCGCTGGACGCGGGCTCCGACTGGCTTGAGGTGCCGCTGCTGCTGACGGAGGAGGAATGCGCGAAAACGGCGGCGCTCGGCGTTCCGTTTTATCTCTTTGAAAGCCCGTGGGTCGGCATGAACCGCGAGGGCATTGTCCGCATGGTGAACGCCGGGAACGAGGTCATCATGGTGGGCTGCACCTTTGACGACCATACCCGCATCACGCTCGACGCGATGGGCATGGGTGTTGTGAAGTGGGCGACAGGGGACAGGTCGGAGCCTGTAAACCCTGAAATCTACACCTTCACAAGGCTTGAGCCGGAGAAACAGGCGGCGTAGCTTTACTGTTGCGCAATTACGGTATGATTGATATAATTGCAAAAAAGATTTGTAAGGACTGAAGCTATGGAAACGGTTGTTGTGGCAGGCGGCGGCGCGTCCGGCATCATGGCCGCGCTGACGGCGGCGGAAAACAAAACACGGCGCGTCATCCTGCTTGAGCGGCAGCAGCGCATCGGGCGCAAGCTCATGGCGACCGGCAACGGGCGCTGTAATCTCACGAATACCGGCGCGTCGATAGAGCATTACCACGGCGAGCATCCGGAGTTTATGCTGCCCGCCATGGAGAAATTCACGAGCCGCGATACGCTTGACTACTTTGCCGCCCTCGGTCTTATGGTGACGGAGGAGTACGGCGGGCGGGTCTATCCCCTTTCAAACTCGGCAAACAGCGTGCTGGACGTACTGCGCTTCGCGCTGGAAGCCGCCGGGGTGGATATCCGCTGCGGCTGCACGGTGCGCGCGCTGCGCCGCGAAAACGGCGGCTACTTTGTTGAAACCGACGGGGAGAGCATTTTTGCCGACAAGCTGATCGTCGCCTGCGGCGGCGCGGCCGGCGCAAAGCTCGGCGGGGTGACGGACGGGTACGAGCTATTAAAGCCCCTTGGGCACAAGCGCACCGCCCTTCGCCCCTCGCTCGTCCAGCTTCTGACCGACAGTGAGTACCCCCGCGCCCTCAAGGGTGTGCGCTCGGACGCATCGCTCACGCTCATGGCCGGAAATGATTCGCTCTGCCGAAGCGCGGGCGAGCTTCAGTTTACAGAGACGGGGCTTTCCGGCCCCGCGGCGTTTGACCTCTCCCGCGCCGTCGCCGAGGGCGGTGACGGACTGTGCGTCAGCGCGGACTTTTTCCGTGAATATTCGGAGGATGAGATCTTTGCCCGCCTTTCGGCAAGGCGCGAGCGGCTGCCGAAGCTTGAATGTGCGGAGCTGTTCACGGGTATGCTGCATAACCGCCTCGGCCGCATGGTCGTTAAGTACGCGCAGCTTGACGCAGCGGCGCCGATATCCGCGCTGGGTGACGACAGGCTCAGGTACGCCGCGCACTGCGGCAAGGATTTCAGGCTGAAACTGCGCGGCACCGAGGGCTTTGACCATGCTCAGGTCACGGCGGGCGGCGTAAAGACCACGGGCTTTAACCCCGAAACGCTGGAGAGCTGGTTCATGCCGGGGCTGTTTGTGTGCGGAGAGCTGCTCGATATCGACGGCGACTGCGGCGGCTATAACCTCCAGTGGGCGTGGGCGAGCGGGCGCCTTGCAGGGAGGCTTGGAGAATGATTTTAGTCAGAAATCTCCGCAGCGACAGGCCGCGCGACGAAGATGCCCTGCGCGCACAGTGCGCGAAAAAGCTGCGCGTGGCGCCGGAGAGCATAAAGGAACTCAAAATCGTGCGCCGCTCGCTCGACGCGCGGAAGAAGAACGACATACATTATATTTTTTCCTGCGTGGTGCGCTGCGCGGGGAACGAGAAAAAGCTCATAGACCGCGCAAAGAACAGGGATGTTTCCGAATACATCCCGAAAAAATATGAAATTCCGCAGGTAAAAACCGAATCGCGCCCCGTCGTCGTCGGCTTCGGGCCGGGCGGAATGTTCGCCGCGCTCGTCCTCGCCCGCGCCGGGGCAAGACCCCTTGTTATAGAGCGCGGACAGGAGGCACTAAAGCGCAAAGCCGCCGTTGACGCCTTCCGCGCGGGCGGTGCGCTCGATACCGAGTCGAACGTCCAGTTCGGTGAGGGCGGCGCGGGCACCTTCTCCGACGGCAAGCTCAATACCGGCACGCACGACTACCGCATGGGCTGGATGCTTGAGGAGTTTCGAAAGCACGGCGCGGACGAAAGCGTTGTCTACGACGCAAAGCCCCATGTCGGCACGGACGTGCTCATCGGCATCGTGCAGAGCATCCGCCGCGAGATAATCGCGCTCGGCGGCGAGGTACGGTTTGAGACAAGATTTGAGCGGCTCATCACCGAAAACGGCAAGGTTCGCGGCGCTGAGGTGACGAAAAACGGCAAAACCGAAACCATACCCTGCCGGAGCGTCATTCTCGCCATCGGCCACTCGGCGCGCGACACCTTTGAAAATCTGCACGCGCAGGGCATACCCATGGCGCAAAAGCCCTTTTCGATGGGCGTTCGCATAGAGCACCGTCAGGCGGATATCGACCTTGCGCAGTACGGCGCAGAGCGCGGGGCGCTGCCCGCGGCGGATTACAGCCTGAACGTGCATCTGCCGGACGGCACAAGCGCCTATACCTTTTGTATGTGTCCGGGCGGGCAGGTGTTCGCCGCCGCCTCGGAGAGCGAGAGCGTCGTCACAAACGGCATGAGCTATTCCGCCCGCGACGGCGAGAACGCAAACTCCGCCCTGCTTGTCACGCTGCACACGGAGGATTTTCCGGGCGAGGGCGTGCTCGCGGGGATGTACTGGCAGCGCGAGATTGAGCGGCGCGCCTACCGCTATACCGGCTCATACCGGGCACCGGCGCAGCTCGTTGGCGACTTTCTGGCGGACAGACCGAGCACCGGTGCGGGCAGGGTTCGTCCGAGCTACGAGCCAGGGGTGTTCTGGGGCGACATCAGACGGGTGCTCCCGCCGCGCATCACCGAGGTGCTTGCAAACGCCCTGCCGGAGCTTGGAAGGAAGCTTTCGGGCTTTGACGCGCCCGACGCCGTAATGACCGCGCCGGAGACGCGCTCGTCCTCACCCGTCAGGATACTCAGGGACGAGAGCCTGCAATCCGCCGTCCGGGGGCTGTACCCCTGCGGTGAGGGCGCGGGCTACGCCGGGGGGATATCCTCCGCCGCGGTGGACGGCATGAGGTGCGCCGAGGCGGTGCTCAGGCAGATTCAGGAAGAAAATAAATAAATATAAACAGGAGAGAACGACATGGAGCTTTTGGAACAGAAAATCCTTTCCGAGGGGAAAGTGCTTCCCGGCGGCATACTCAAGATCGACAGCTTTTTAAACCACCAGATAGACCCTCAGCTCATTTTTGAAATGGCGCAGGAGATAAAGCGGCTATACGAGGGCGAGAGGATAACGAAGGTGCTCACCATCGAGGCGTCCGGCATCGCCATCGCGGTCATGGCGGGCTATGTGCTCGGCTGTCCGATGGTCTTTGCGAAGAAGAACAAGTCGAAGAACATCTCCGACAGCGTCTACGCCGCCGAGGTCGCAAGCTTCACCCACGGCAACAAAAACACGGTCGTACTCTCCAAGGAGTATCTCGGCGCGGAGGATCGCGTACTCATCGTGGACGACTTCCTTGCCACCGGCGCCGCGCTCATCGGGCTTCGGGAGCTGTGCAATCTTGCCGGTGCGGAGGTCGTCGGCGCGGCCATCGCCGTCGAGAAGGTGTTTCAGGGCGGCGGGAATATGCTCCGCGCAGAGGGTATGCGCATAGAGTCGCTTGCCAAAATCGCCTCCATGAGCGACGACGGACTTGAGTTTGAGCGCTGATTAGTCCAACGGGAGTTGAACCCTCATCGGTTTTTACAGGCGGATTTCCGTCCGGACTTCGTTATTGCCCTTGTAAAGCCGGAAAGGCTTCACTGCGTGCAATGCCTCGTCCGGGCAAAAATCCGCTCCGTAAAAACTGCCCTGCA
>CAMEHJ010000003.1 GCA_945917385.1 uncultured bacterium | reverse complement strand
AGCGAGATCTCCACGACCTTTGGTCTGAACCAGTCGTTCTCCGACATTCTCACGGGTATTATCCTGTTTTTCATCATCGGCAGTGAGTTCTTCATCAGCTACAAGCTCAGCTTCCGCAAAAAAGCGGGAAAGGAGGAATAAGCCGTGTTTGACATCGTAAGCTTTATCCCCAGAGCCGTCATGCAGAGTATTCCTCTCCTGCTCGGCAGCACCGGTGAGACCCTCACCGAGAAGTCCGGCAACCTCAACCTCGGTATTCCCGGCGTGATGTACGTCGGCGGTATCTGCGGCGTCATCGGCGCTTTCGCGTATGAGCAGTCGCTTGCCTCCCCGGCGGACATGAACGCATTTCTGGCGATATCCGTTCCCGTGCTGTGCTGTTTGTTCGGGTCGCTGCTCATGGGACTTCTGTACTGCTTTCTCACGGTAACGCTCCGCGCGAATCAGAACGTCACCGGTCTTGCGCTGACGACCTTCGGCGTCGGCTTCGGCAACTTCTTCGGCGGCTCACTGATTAAAATTACGGGCGCGGACGTACCGTCCATCGCCCTGTCCGCGACGAGTGCCTATTTCAGAAAATCTCTGCCCTTTGCCGACAGTCTCGGCTGGTTCGGGAAAATATTTCTGAGCTACGGCTTCCTTGCCTATACCGCCATTGCCATCGCGTTCGTCGTCGCCTATGTGCTCAGACATACCCGCGTCGGCCTGCACCTGCGCGCCGTGGGCGAAAGCCCCGCCACTGCCGACGCCGCCGGTATCAATGTCAATAAATATAAGTACAAGGCGACCTGCATCGGCAGCATGATCGCGGGTCTCGGCGGACTGTACTACGTCATGGACTACGCCTGCGGCGTCTGGTCGAACGACGCCTTCGGTGACAGAGGCTGGCTTGCCATCGCGCTGGTCATCTTCACGATCTGGCGTCCGAACGTGGGCGTGCTCGCGTCCATGCTCTTCGGCGGACTGTACATTCTCTACCTCTTCATCCCCAGCAGCAGTCTCGCCGTTAAGGAGCTTTACAAGATGCTCCCCTACCTCGTCACCATCATCGTGCTTATCATAACCTCCATGCGCAATAAGCGCGAGAATCAGCCGCCCGCCTCCCTCGGCCTCGCGTATTTCAGGGAAGAACGATAGACCTTAAATCAAAACAGCCTCACCGATTTTCCGGTGAGGCTGTTTTTTGGAAATATCACTTTTCAAAAAGCTCGCGGATTCCCTCGTCAAAGGGAGCGCGGATGACGCCCTTTTCGGTTACGATGGCGGTGATAAGCTCATTATCGGTCACGTCGAACGCGGGGTTATAGACCTTGACGTTTTCGGGCGCCATGCGCTCTGCGTACCACATCTCGGTGACCTCGTTCGCTGAGCGCTGTTCGATGTTGATGCTCTCTCCGTCCGGGCAGGCGGGGTCGATGGTGGAGAGAGGCGCGCAGACATAAAACGGGATACCGTAGTGCTTTGCGAGGATAGCGACGCCGGAGGTGCCTATCTTGTTTGCGGTGTCGCCGTTTGCGGCAATGCGGTCCGCGCCGACGAATACCGCCTGCACCCAGCCGCGCCGCATGACGGAGGACGCCATGTTGTCGCAGATGAGCGTGGTGTCCACGCCGTCGGCACAAAGCTCAAACGCCGAGAGCCTCGCGCCCTGAAGCAGCGGGCGCGTCTCGTCCGTGAACACACGAAAGTTCATGCCCTTTTCACGCCCGACGTGGATTGGGGCGAGCGCCGTGCCGTAGCGGACGGTGGCAAGCTGACCAGCGTTGCAGTGCGTGAGTATGCCGTCTCCGTCCCGGATGAGGGCAAGCCCGTTTTCCCCGATGGCGCGGCAGACCTCGATATCCTCACGCCAGAGTGCGAGCGCCTTTTCGCGCAGCGCGTTTTTGAGCGCCGGGACATCTCCCTCTGCCTTGTCGAGCGTATCCGCCATCCGCGAGAGTGCCCACGAGAGATTCACCGCCGTCGGCCGTGCGGAGACGAGGTATTCCCTCACGCGGCGAAACTCCGCGCGAAATTCGCCCGCGTCCGCCGTGCCGAAGCGGCGCATGACCGCGTAGATGCCGATTGCCGCGGCAACGCCGATTGCGGGCGCGCCGCGCACCCTGAGCGTGAATATCGCCTCGTATATATCCTCTGCCGACGAAAGGTAAAGTATCTCCGTCCTGCCCGGCAGCTTTGTCTGGTCGATTATCGCAAGCGCCTCCGTCTCCTCGTCGAGCCAGACGGTGTCATATTTAATGCAAGCGGTTTCGTTTTTGTCCATGCTCTTACCCCTTTGTCCGTGTTTTATGCCTTAAATTATAGCGAATGCGGCGCACCTGTCAAGAAACATTTTCACGGTTGATTTACGGGCGCCGAAGGATATATAATTAAAGTAATAATTAAAGAAAAAACCGGGAGGACTTGCCATGCAGACTGCCGCCATCTGGGGCGCGGGCTTCATCGCCCAGACACACGTTGACGCCCTGCGCGCAAACGGAATCAATATTGCCCTTGTCGTCAGCCGGACGCGCGAGGGCGCGCAGGAATTTGCCGCCGCCCACGGCATACCCCGCACGAGCGACGACCCGAAGCTCCTTTTTGACAAGAGCATCGACTGCGTTCATGTGTGTACGCCGCCGAACCTGCACTATACAATGGTCAAAACCCTGCTTGAGCACGGCAAAAACGTCGTGTGCGAAAAACCGCTCTGCCTTGACGAGCGCGAGGCCGAGGAGCTTTATACCCTCGCGCGCGAGAGCGGCCTTGTCTGCGCGGTGAATTTCAATGTGCGCTTTCACGACGCGTGCCGGCGCGCGCACGCCCTTGCCGCAGACCCCGCTTTCGGGCGCATACTGCTTGTCCACGGCACATATCTGCAGGAGTTCGGCGCGCTGCCCACGGCAAAGACATGGCGCTATGACGAGCGCATGGCGGGCAAAATGCACGCCGTGACGGAGATAGGCTCACACTGGATGGACCTTGCGGAGTTCATTAGCGGGCGCAGGATATGCGCCGTGAGCGCGCAGTTTGACCGCTTCCACCCCGTCCGCTATGTGGAAAACGGCACGATGTACGCCGAGCCTATGGAGGGGCGGGAGCCGTTCGCGGTCGAGAGCGAGGATGCCGCCGTGCTGAGCTTGCGCTTTGAGGGCGGCGCGATAGGCTCCTGCCTGCTGTCGGAGCTGTCACAGGGCAGGACGAACCGCCTGACGCTGGAGGTGACGGGCGAGAAGCAAAACCTCTGGTGGGACTCCGAAAACCACACCGCCCTCAACAGCGCCGAGCGCGGAAAGGGCGTGCATACAGAGCTTTATCCCTTCGGCGGCGGCTTTGCTGATACCTTCCGCCGATTGCTCACGGAGGTATACGCCGATATTGCCACGGGAAAAGTCTCCGATACGCCGCGCTATCCGAGCTTCGCCGACGGGTACAGGAGCGTTAAGCTCTGTAAAGCTGTCTACGACAGTGCGATGAACGACGCGAAATGGGTCGCGGTTTGAGGAGGTAGCAGCCATGCCTACACTTGAAGATATTATCCGCCGCTTTGCGCTTTCGCCCTTGAGCGGGGAGGGAGGACTTTTCCGGCGCACCTACGCAAGCACGGATGTCCTCAGCGCCAAAAGCTACGGCGAACGTTACGCCGAGAACACAAAAAAGGAAGCCGGTTCCGCCATCATGTACATGGTCACGCCGGAAACCTGGTCGCACCTGCACACCCTGCCGACGGACGAGATTTATCACTTCTATCTCGGTGACCCCGTGGAGCTGTTTCTCATCTCCCCCGACGGCGCGGTGAAAACCATCACCCTCGGTCAGGACGTTATGGCGGGGATGGAGGTACAGTACGTCGTCCCCGCGGGCTGGATACAGGGCTCATGCCTGAAATGCGGCGGCGAGTGGGCGCTGCTCGGCACGACGATGGCGCCCGCCTACACGACGGACGATTACTCGGAGCCGGACGCCGCCGCGCTCCTCTCCGCCCACCCCGAATACGCCGAAACAATACGAAAACTCAGTAATTAATTAAAAATCCGAACCTTTTGTGAGGTTCGGATTTTTTATCTGTGATAGATTTTCAGAATCTCGTCCGTCTCCGTGCCGTCGGGATTTCGGAGAACGAGCGCCGACTCAATTTTAAGTCCCGGATTGCCGCCGCGCCTGCCCTCGACTAAAACGAGGTTCGGCGCTGAATTTTGCGTGTGGCAGACAAGCCGCAGACGCTTCGGCTCGATACCGCTCGCGCTCATCGCGCAGAAAAGCTCGCTCAGTCGCTCCGGCTTGTGTACAAAGCACACGCGCCCGCCCGTGCGGCAGAGAAACGCTGCCGCCGCGCAGATATCAGAGAGCGTGCAGTCCGTCTCGCCGCGCGCCGCCGCCCGCTCCTTGTCCGGAGAGAGACGCCCGCTGCCCAGCGGGAAATACGGAGGGTTTGAAACGACGAGGTCAAATTCGCCGCTTCTGAAAAGCTCCCTGTGCCAGCGGATATCGCCGCAGATGATCTCCGCGCGCGTCGAGAGAGAATTTTTCTCCATGTTCGCGCGGGCAAGCTCCGCCGCCTCCGGCACGATCTCAAGCCCCGTCATGCATAGCCGCTCATTCCCGCTCAGCAGCAGAAGCGCCACCGCGCCCGACGCACAGCCGAGGTCTATGCCGCGCCGCGCGGACGCGGCGTTTGCAAACGAGGCGAGCAGTACGCTGTCCGTGCCGAGCTTAAAATGCTCCGCCTGCGCGAACACCGGCCCGCCCTGCCAAAGCTCGTTAAATTCCTTCATCATCAGCGCCGCTCGTAGGTGCAGAAGCGGTAACCGACGCCGTTTTCCGAAAGCTCTTCGCCCTGCTCGGTGCATACCCAGTCAGAGGATGCGTCGAGATTTTCAAAGAAGCTGTCGGACGCGGGGGCAAGGTCGATCTTCGTGACGTGAACCTTGTCTACATACGGCAGAAACTGCCTGTAAATGCTTGCCCCGCCGATGACGAGCGTCCTCGGAAACCGCGCCGCGAGCGCGAGCGCCTCATCGGTGGAATGAGCGATATGCGCGCCCTCGATAGTTATGTCCTGCCGCGTGACGACAATGTTTTCACGGTTTTTGAGCGGTCTGCCGCCGGGGAAATCCTCAAGCGTTCTGCGCCCCACGATTACCGCCGCGCCCGCGGTCACTTCACGAAAATGCGCGCGGTCGGCCTTGAGCACGACCTGCTGGGTGCCCTCGCTGCCGATGCCCCAGTCCGAAAATACCGCAACGATCGCTTCCATCTTCTGCCTCTCAGACGGCGACGGGTATCTTGTGGCTGAAGTCTGTAAACTCATAGCCCTCAACCTTGAAGCTGTCGCGCGTGAACTTATAGAAGTCGTCCACGTCGGGGTCGATGATGAACTTGGGAGCACGCTTCGGCTCGTTCTTGATGATCTCCTCGATGAAGGGGACGTGTCTGTCATAGATGTGCGCGTCCGCGATGACGTGGACAAACTCGCCGGGCTTAAAGCCGGTCACCTGCGCGATCATCATCGTCAGCACCGCGTACTGCACGACGTTCCAGTTGTTTGCCGCGAGCATATCCTGCGAGCGCTGGTTGAGTATGGCGTTGAGCCTATCGCCGGTGACGTTGAAGGTCATGGAGTAGGCGCAGGGATAGAGCGCCATCTCGCTGAGGTCGGCGAAGTTGTAGATGTTGGTCATGATGCGTCTGGACGCGGGGTTATGCTTGAGGTCCCAGAGCACCTTGTCCACCTGGTCCATGTCGCCCTCAGGGTAGTGGTGCTTCACGCCGAGCTGGTAGCCGTAGGCCTTGCCGATGCTGCCGTTTTCGTCCGCCCATGCGTCCCACACGCGGGTGCGAAGCTCGTTTACGTTGTTGCTCTTTGCCTGCCATATCCAGAGAAGCTCGTCGATGGCGGACTTCCAGAAGGTGCGGCGGATGGTGAGTATCGGAAACTCCTCCGCGAGGTTGTAGCGGTTGACGATGCCAAATTTCTTCACGGTGTGCGCGGGCGTACCGTCCTCCCAGCGGGGGCGGACATCAAGGTCGGTGTCCCAGATACCGTTTGTGAGTATATCGCGGCAGTTGGCGATAAAGATTTCGTCTGCTCTGCTCATATCATAATTCCTTTCGTGTGTTCGATGATTCAAGGCACAAGGCTCTGTACTCTGTCATTCTATCACACCTCCTCCCACAATGTAAAGCCGCTTATGTGACGCGCGGCGGGGGCGCTGAATACTATGGGTACGGAGGTGATGTGTATGAAATTTGCGGTCGTAGGCGGGGATGAGCGCTCGGCGCGTCTGTGCAGGCTCCTTTTGAACGACGGGCACAAGGTCTCTTCCTACGCGCTTGAGAGGGCGGCGCTGCCCGCGAACGTCCAGCGTGCCGGCTGTATTCAGGCCTGCGTTTACGGCGCGGACTGCGTAATACTCCCCGTCCCGGCGGAGCGGGCGGGCGTGCTGGTCTCGCCGCTGTCGGGCGAGCGCGTTCCCATGACGGAGCTTATCCCGGCGCTGTGGCCGGGGCAGCTTCTGGTTGCCGGCAAGCTCGGTGAGGAGAGCTGTCTGGCTGCGATACGCGCGGGACTTACGGTGGAGGATATCATGCTGCGGCGCGGCTATGCCGTGGGCAATGCCGCCATAACCGCCGAGGGCGCGATAGAGCGCATGATGAGCCAAAGTCCGCGCACCCTGTGGCAGAGCCGTGTGCTTGTGACCGGCTGGGGAAAGCTTGCGAAGGTGCTTTCGCTGCGCCTGTGCGCGCTCGGCGCGAGGGTGACGGTGGCGGCGCGGCGCGAGGGCGACCGCGCGATGGCGTCCGCGCTCGGCGCGGAGGGCGTGGAATTTTGCACGCTTGAGGGGCGGCTTTCGGACTTTGAGTTCGTTGTGAACACAGTCCCCGCGAGAGTGTTCAGCGATGCGATGCTCTGTCTCATCCGGGAGGACGCTTTGCTTTTGGAGCTTGCCTCCGCGCCGGGCGGCTTTGACGCGGCGCTTGCGGAGAATATCGGGCTTCATGTGTGCTGTGCCCCCGGCCTGCCGGGGCAGTGTGCGCCGGAAACGGCGGCGGAGCTTATCAGAAATGCCGTCTATGACGTGCTCAGGGAACAGGAGGAATAATTTTGGCGAGTAAACTTCGAATAGGCTTTGCGATGTGCGCATCTTACTGTACATATGAAAAGGCGTTTGCCGCGGCGGAACGGCTCAGTCAGGACTATGAGCTGATGCCGGTGATGAGCGAGAACGCCGCCGAGACGGACAGCCGCTTCGGCACGGCATCGGCAAACATAAAGCGCCTCATGGAGATAACGCACCGCCCCGTTGCCACCACGATAGCGGAGGCGGAGCCGCTCGGCCCGAAGCTGCCGATGGCGGCGCTCGTCATCGCGCCGTGTACGGGCAACACCCTCGCAAAGCTCGCGCACGGCATCACCGACACCGCCGTCACCATGGCGGCAAAGGCGCATCTTCGTAACGGCAGACCGCTCGTAATCGCCTTTTCCACGAATGACGGCCTTTCCGGCTCGGCGGAAAATATCGGCAGGCTGCTAAACCGCAAAAACGTCTACTTTGTCCCGTTTTCGCAGGATGACGCGGAGAATAAGCCGCGCTCGCTCCAGTCGGATTTTACGCTCATCCCCGAAACGCTCGCGCTGGCGCTTGAGGGCAGACAGATACAGCCCATCATCAGGTGACTTTCAGCGCACAAGCGTGGTGCCCGGATAATAGTGCGCCAAAATATCGCGGAAGCTCACGCCGCTCTCTGCCATGACCTGCGCGCCGTACTGGCTCATCCCGACCCCGTGCCCGAAGCCGAGCACCGTGAAGCGGAAAAGGCCTTCGCAGTATTCAAGCGTAAAGCAGGTCGAGCGCAGGGAGAAGAGCTTCCGAAGCTCCGTCCCCGAAAGCTCCACGCCCCCGATGACCGCCTGCTTCACGCGGCCGCTGTCGTCGCGTGTGATTTCCCCGACCCAGCTCTGCTCCTCCCCGGTGAAGTCCGCGTCCGGGTGCGCGTAGAGTATTGTGTCGCGAAAGTCGAGCGGGCTTATATCCGCGACGCTCTCGAAGTTCGGAACCGACTCGGCGCTCTCCGGGCTATCGACGCTCACGAGATAGGGCAGGGAGCTCCAGATCTCCCCGCTCGCCTCCGTTTTTCCGGCCGAGGAGGAGTGGAACGCGGCAAACACCGCCTTGCCGTCGTAGCAGAGGTATTCGCCCTCCGTTTCGGAAACGGCGTCGCTTATGCGAGAGAGCCTTTCTTCAAAGCTCTCTCCCCAGTTTTTCTTCATTGTCTCCCTGCTTATCCACGCCTGGCAGCAGGCGGAGTCGGCGCACACATCGGCATTTTCGTGGCGGCGGGAGTTCATGCAGTAGATGGCGTAGGTGCGCGCGGCGACGGCCTGCGCCTTCAGCGCGTCCGGTGCAAACGAGGCAGGCATCTCCGCTGCCACTACGCCGATAAGGTATTCCTGCATCGGCACCGCCTCTGTCTCCCCGCCGCGAAGCAGACGTACGGATGCGGGCGTGTCCTCCCCGTTTTCGATTGGCGGGGGCGGCTCCTCGAAGGGCGCCGCCTCCGTCTCCTGTACGGCAGGGGGTGGGGAGGGCGTGTCCTCTGTTCTGAAAAAGAGCGCCATCAGAAACAAAAATAACAGCGAGACATATGAGACAAGTATCATTTTCCGCATGAATCGCCCTCCGCACGGCCCTGCGCCGCGCACTTGACTGAAAGAATAAAAAAGTATAGAATAACAAAAAGCTTCATATTAAACATATTAAGGTGTGGAAACGAATATGCAGGAAAATATACAGGACAATCAGGAAAATCTCAGCGAGGCCGAGCTTTTCAAACGGCGTGTGCTTGAAAAGAAGGCACTGCAGAAGCGCGCGCTTGAGATAACGTGCTATGTCTGCGGCGCGGGTGCCTTCGGGGTGTTCTTCCGATGGCTGCAGACGATGACCGCCTTTGACGAAAACGGACTTGTGGACAAAAGCGTATTCAACCTGCTCGTACCGCTGCTGATAATAGGCTGCGTACTGCTGTATGACAGATTCATAAAGAAAATGGCGGAGGACAGGCTGTATGTGCCGAAGGAATTCTGCGAGGCGCTGTTTAACCCCGGAAAGATATTCACCGTCATCCGCTGGACGGCGTGCGGTGCAATGTGCGTTGGGGCGCTGCTGCTCGTCATGACGACGGAGCTTGACAAGAATGCGGACTTTCTCCGCGTGCTCGCGGTGCTCGCGCTCGCTGCGGGCGTTGTCTATCCCTTGTATATGGGCGAGGCGAATTACGAGGAGGTCGAGCATCTGGGCATTATCCGAATATACGGCGTCGTGCCCATCCTGCTCTACGCAGTGTGGCTGGTTTTGAGCTATAAGGAGAATATGTATAACAGCGTCGTCTGGGATTATGTGCTCGAAATGGTCACCATCATCGTCGTCATAAACGCCTTTTTCCGCATGGCGGGCTTTGCGTTCATGCAGGTCAACGGCCGCAAGACGCTCTTTTACTGTATGCTGGGAACGACGCTCTGCATAATGAGCCTTGCGGACTCCCGCTATATCGGCCAGCAGCTAATTATCGGCGCGACGGCGCTGATGCTTGCCGCCGACAACTGGATACTCATAACAAACCTGAAAAGGAAGGAACCGCAGAAGCGCTCGGAGATCCGCCGCGACGGCTTTGAGCGGCTGTAAGAACAAAAATAAGCTGCCGCAGAGTTGAAACGTCTGCGGCAGCTTATTTTCGGTATGCCGAAACGTCGGAACACCAAGCGTGTTCCGACGTTTGAGATTATTTGTTCAATTATTCTCCCGTGAAGAAGTCGTCGTCAAAGAAGTCGTCCTTGAGAATGGCGTCGATGTCAAAATCGTCGGGGTCGTCCGGCTCTGTGCGGCGGACGGGGGTTTTCTTCGGGACTTGTTTTGCGGAGTTTGCCTTGGCGTAGGCGCGTTCGCGCTCGGCGCGGCGCTGCTGCTCGGCGCGGCGCACCTCGCGCAGATGCTTCTGCCTGAGCCTGCGGTAGCGAAGCACAAGCACTATGTACATAAGCAGGATGAAGCCGATGACACAGCCCGCCGCGATGACCCAGCCGTTTGAGAGAATATCGTGGATGCGGGTCTTGATGTACTCGGTTCTCGAAAGCTCAATGCTGGAGCTGTTGACAAGCTTTACGGTGCCGTATATGACGCCGTCCGCGCTCAGCCGCATTTCACCGAGCACCGTACCCGCGGCGATCGGCGCGACAAGCTTCTGCTCATATACCGTGATGCTGCGCACAATGGACTCGGTCGGCACCTCATTCGGCATCAGCAGCGTGAGATCCTCCGCCGGGCGGAGAATCGCAACGCCGTCGCCCGCGGCGAGAGAGACGTTCACGCGGGTGATAGGCTCGGTCGTGCTGAGTATGTTGCGGTAGCTGAAATTGTCGAAGGTCCAGTCGTAGAGAGTGCGGCTGTCGATGAAGTTCCAGTATTCCTTGCTGTCGGAGTTGAGCTGACCGTCACAGCCGAGGACGATCGCCATAACGCTCATCGCGCCGCGCTGTGCCGTGGAGACAAGACAGTAGCCCGCCGCGCGGGTGTAGCCGGTCTTTACGCCGGAGGCGCCGTCATACAGGTAGTTGCTGCCGTATATCGAGCCTGCGGAGATAAGAGCGTTTGAGTTTGAGATGGGGTAGCCGTTATTGACGGCGGGGGAGGCGGCCTGATAGCTTTGGGTGTTTGCAATCTGCATGAACAGCGGGTACTGCATCGCGGCCTTGGTGATGATATACAGGTCGTAAGCGCTTGAGTAGTGACCCTCGGCGGTCAGGCCGTTGGTGTTCGCAAAATGCGTGTGCTCGCAGCCAAGCTCGGCGGCCTTCTGGTTCATCAGGTCAACGAACTCGGTGATGCTGCCGGCGACGAAGCTGCCGAGGATGTTGCAGGCCTCGTTTGCCGACTGGAGCAGCGCGCAGTAGAGCAGATCCTCGACCGACAGCGTGACTCCCGGCAGGATACCGGAGGAGGAGCTGTCCTCACCCATGCCCTGACGGCAGTCCGCGCCCGCGGTCACCATATCGGACAGGGCAAAATCACCGCGCTCAAGCCGCTCAAGCGTGAGAAGCACGGTCATTATCTTCGTAAGGCTTGCGGGGGAGCGCTCTTCGTCCTTGTTAAGCTCGTAAATGATTTTGCCGGAGTCGAGGTCCACGACGATGGCGGCCTGACCGTTAAGCTGCGGCGCTTCGAGCGCGAAGGCGGCGGGTGCGGCCGTGGAGAACAGCAGGCAGATTATAACAAAAAGAGTAAGCTGACGGATTTTTTTCATTTTCCTCTCCCGTTTTGTCAGGAATGTGATATAGTAATAGTGTATGTTGTGTTTTACACTGTGTATAAATAAGAATGGTAAGCTTTATTATAAGGTTTCCACAGCTAAAATGCAAGACGGAATAATTAAACAAACCCGTATGCGCACGATTAAGAATATGGAGAAACGGCATGAAAATTCTTGTGGTAGACGATGAGAAGCTGCTCGTCAAGGGCATAAAATTCAATCTTGAGAACGAGGGCTACACGGTGGACGCCTGCTACGACGGGCAGACGGCGGTTGACATGGCGCGCGCCGGCGGGTATGACCTTATAATACTCGATTTGATGATGCCGCAGAAGGACGGGCTTGAAGCCTGCCAGGAGATACGGAGCTTTTCGACCGTCCCCATCATCATGCTCACCGCCCGCAGTGAGGACAGTGACGTGCTCATGGGCTTTGAGTCCGGTGCGGACGACTATGTGACGAAGCCCTTCAACATCCTGATGCTCAAGGCGCGTGTGCGCGCGCTGCTCAGACGCGCGGCGATGACCGCCACTCCCGAAGCGGAGCACAGCGGCGTTATCCGCTGCGGCCACATCAGCATAGACGAGCAGCGCCGCAGCGCATGGAAGGGCGACGAGCCGGTGGAGCTTACGATGAAGGAGTTTGACCTTATCCTGTTTCTGATGAAGAACCCCGGCAAGGTCTACTCCCGCGAGAGCCTGCTCGACCTCGTGTGGGGCTACGACTATCAGGGAGACACCAGGACGGTGGATGTGCACATCCGCCGCCTGCGCGAGAAGCTTGAGCTTGACCCGGCGCAGCCGCGGTATATCGTCACCAAGTGGGGCGTAGGCTATTACTTTGCCGATTGAGGTAAGACGGATGCGAAGTATGCGAGTTCAGATATTCGCGTTCCTTGGGGTTTTGCTGGCGGTAATGCTGCTGCTTGTGAATATCTATCCGATAATCACCGCGCGCGACACCGCCTTCCACGAAAAGGAGAACGCGATGGGCGGACAGGCCTCGACGCTGGCCGCCGCGCTTGCAAAGCTGGACAGGCCCGACTCCGAGAGCGTTGCCGAGGTGCTGAGACTGCTGGATATCCGGGGTTTTGCGCGCATAACGGTCGCGGACGCGGAGGGAAATGTGCTGTACGACAGCGTTTCCGGCGCGGGGCGCAAGACCGACAATGACGACCTGATAACGGCAGCGGCCGGCAAGAACGTGTTTCGCGCGTCCTTCAGGGACGAGAGCTTTTTTGCAAGCTGTGCCGTCCCCGTCAGCCGTCAGGGGCGCATCAGCGGCGCTGTCTGCCTTCAGGAGCGGGACGATGAGCGCGCGCAGATAATCATTGACCTGCAGACGCAGCTTCGGGTCATCTCCGTCATCGTCGTCACTATCGCCGTAATTATCTCGGCCGTATACTTTTCGTTTCTGCTCAGCCGTATTCGGTCGCTTGCGGGCTCGATGCGCGTTGTCGCGGGCGGGGACTACAAGCACCGGCTTGAGGTCACCGGGCGCGACGAGATAGCGGAGCTGGGCAAGGAGTTCAATATGCTGACCGAGCGCCTTGACGATACCGAGCGGCAGCGCCGCCGCTTCGTCTCCGACGCGTCGCATGAGCTGAAAACGCCGCTGGCGTCCATAAGGCTTCTGTCGGACAGCATCGTGCAGAGCGACAACATGGATACGGACACCATGCGCGAGTTCGTCACCGACATCGGCCACGAGGCGGAGCGGCTGCAGCGCACGACCGAAAAGCTGCTCGACCTGTCCCGCCTTGACGACGATATCTCCGTCATACCGGAGCCGGTGGATGTAAAGCAGGTGGCGGTGGACGCGATAGTGCTTCTGCGCCCGCTCGCGGACGAGCGGCATGTGCGCATCCGCTGCGAGCTTGAGGATGGCTGCGTCGTCATGGCGACGGTGGACGATATGTTCCACATAATCTTCAACCTCACCGAGAACGCGATAAAATACAACGTTCCCGACGGAAGCGTGACATTGAAGCTGAAGGCGACCGACGACGCCGTCATACTCCGTGTCGAGGACACGGGCATCGGCATCCCCGAAACGGAGACATACAACATCTTCACCCGCTTTTACCGCATCGACAAGGCGCGCTCCCGCGAGACGGGCGGCAGCGGCCTCGGCCTTGCCATCGTTCACGACACGGTGAAGCTGCACGGCGGCTCGATAAGCGTCGGGCCGAACAAGCCGCGCGGCTCGGTGTTTTCCGTGTCGTTCCCAAGACCAAGCTTTGAGGAGACAGGCATATGACGAATAATATCCGGAAAATACAGGAAGCGCTCAGGCAGAGAAAGCTTGACGCCATACTCATAACGGACGAGAAGAATCAGCGCTACGCCGCTCACTTCGCGTTTACGGACGGGGCGGTGGTGGTGACGCGCGGCGGCGCGTGGCTCATAACGGACTCGCGCTATATCGAGGCGGCGCAGCAGCAGGCGCAGGGCGTGCAGGTGGTGCTCTATGACCGCCGACGCCCGCTCACCTCGTGCATAAAGGACATTCTGCGCGCAGAGCGTGTTTATGCGCTCGCGGCGGAGGACACGAAGCTCAGCTACGCGCGATTTCTCGCCTTAGAGCGGGAGCTGGGGCTTGAACTAAGCTGCGCCGGAGACCTTTTCGAGCATCTTCGCGCCTCAAAGGATGAAGATGAGATATCCTCCATGCGTGAGGCGCAGCGGATAAGCGAGCGGGCGCTGGAGGAGGTTCTGCACATTATCCGACCCGGCATGACCGAACGCGAGGTCGCGGCGGCGCTTGTGTATGAGATGCTCCGTAACGGCTCCGAGGGCAATTCCTTTGACCCCATCGTCGTCACCGGCACAAAGACCAGTATGCCCCACGGCGTACCGGGGGACAGGGTGATATGCGAGGGCGACTTCGTTACAATGGACTTCGGCAGCATAAAAAACGGCTACTGCTCCGACATGACGAGAACCGTCGCCGTCGGATACGCGACCGACGAGATGAAAAACGTGTACAACACCGTGCTCAGAGCGCAGCTTGCGGGCATATCGGCCGCGCGCGCCGGCGTTTTGGGGCGGGATATCGACGCCGCCGCGCGGAAGGTCATCGCGGACGCGGGCTATGGCGAATATTTCGGCCACGGCTTCGGGCACTCACTGGGACTTGATATCCACGAGTGGCCGAGCGCGAACCCAAGCGGCGATACGCCGATGCCTGCGGGCGCGGTGTGCTCCGCCGAGCCGGGCATCTACCTGCCGGGACGCTTCGGCGTTCGCATCGAGGACGTCGTCATTATCCGCGAGGGCGGCTGCGAAAATATCACTAAAGCGCCGAAGGAGCTGCTGATTCTCGGATAAGAGCAAGCAAAATCCGCGCGCGAGAGAAATAATGCTTGCAAAACGGGCGTGTATACTGTAAAATAAGAGGGCTAAATATATAAACTGATATGGGAGGTCCCTATATATGGCTACTATTACCGCGGGCGATTTCAGAAACGGCGTTACTTTTGAGTACGACAATGATGTCTGCCAGGTTATTGAGTTCCAGCACGTTAAGCCCGGCAAAGGCGCTGCCTTTGTCAGAACCAAGTACAAGAAGGTCATCTCCGGCGCCATCCGTGAAGAGTCCTTCAACCCCACCGCCAAGTTCGAGAGTGCTACCGTTGACCGTATGACCATGGAGTACAGCTACAACGACGGCAACCTCTACTACTTCATGAACCCCGAAACCTACGAGCTTGAGCCGGTTGACGGTTCCGTTCTGGGCGACAACTTCAAGTTCGTCAAGGAGAATATGGAGTGCACCATCCTGTCCTACAAGGGCAAGGTCTTCAGTGTTGAGCCTCCCTTCTTTGTGGAGCTTGAGGTCACCGAGACCGATCCGGGCTTTGCCGGCAACACCGCCACCAACGCGACCAAGCCCGCCACCCTCGAGACCGGCGCAGAGATCAAGGTTCCTCTGTTCATCGAGGTAGGCGAGAAGCTCAAGATCGACACCCGCACCGGCGAGTATCTGAGCAGAGCATAAAAATTCTTGCGGGGGAGCGCTTCCCCCGCTTTTTTAACAGAGGAGGTTTTCAAAATGACTGTTGTTGAAAAGGCCGCATACCTCAAAGGTCTGACCGACGGGCTGGGCGTAGACCCCGAATCCAAGGACGGCAAGCTGTGGGCGGCACTGAACGATCTGCTCGCGGACATGGCGCACGAGATAGAAGACCTTCAGGCGACCGATATGGATCACGCCGAGGTGCTTGACGACATGGCGGAGGAGCTCGGCTATCTTGAGGAGCTGGTCTGTGACCTTGATACGCCCGAAGACGTCTGCGAGGCGTGCTCCGGCGAGTGCGGCGACTGCGAGGGCTGCTGCGGCGACGAGGAAGATATGCCCGACGACGATGACGAGCTTGAATACGACGGCGTTATCTACGATGTCACTTGCCCCGCCTGCGGCGAGGAGATAAGCTTCGACGAGGACACCCTCGAAACCGGCTCCATCAAGTGCCCCGGCTGCGGCGAGACTCTTGAGTTCGACCTCGGCGAAGAGGACGAAGATTAATATAATGAGTAAAATCCTCCTTTATACAGGGAGGATTTTGCCGTAAGGAGCGAAAATGTCAGTATATAAAATCACATTCAGCCCCGCCGGCGGCACCGTGGCCGTTGCAAACGCCCTGTGCACCGCGTGGAGCGGCGACGGCGTACAGCGCATAGACCTCACGAAGCAGGGCGCGGACTTTTCCTCCCGGCGCTTCGGGAAGGACGACCTGTGTGTAATCGCGCTGCCCGTGTACGAAGGCCGCGTCGCGCCGACGGCGCTTGAGAGACTGTCGCAGATGCGCGGCGATAATACGCCCGCGGTGTTCGCGGTCGTGTACGGCAACCGTCATTTTAACGATGCTCTGCTTGAGCTTGAGGATAGATTGACGGAGCTTGGCTTTGTGCCCGTGGCGGGCGTCACGGCAAATGCCCGGCACTCCATCCTGCGCGAGTACGGCGCCGGCAGACCGGACGAGGACGACCGTAAAGAGCTTGCGGATTTCTCCCGCCGGATAAAGGCGGCACTCGATGCCGGTACGGCGCATTTCTGCCCGAAAGTTCCGGGAAAGCGCCCGTATATCGTCATTCAGGGCAAAACTGCGCCCCCTGAGTTCGACGCTTCAAAATGCACCTACTGCGGCCACTGCGTCGATCTCTGCCCGGTGAAGGCGCTGAACATGGAGATCCACACCGACGTAAGCCGCTGCATCCGCTGTATGCGCTGCGTAGCTATCTGCCCGCACGAAGCGAGATTTATCCCGCAGGCGCGCATCGACGCGGCGAAGGAACGGCTGGGCAAGTATTTTGAGGGCAGAAAGCCGAACCGTCTCTATCTCGAAAACGGCTGAGCGGGTCAAAAGCGTTTCAGGATTCTGGAACGGGTTTGAAATGTTATTTAATTTTACCAGTCAAAATCTTGAATAGAGTGGTTTACAAGTCGTCGAAAAAATGTTAAACTGAATTGGCTTATGGATATAAGCAGGCGTTCGCAAATTTTTTAATGGAGATGAATATAGACATGCAGAGACACTTCAAAACCATGGACGGCAATAACGCAGCCGCCCATGTATCCTACGCGTTTACCGAAGTCGCAGCTATCTACCCCATCACCCCCTCCAGCCCCATGGCCGACTTTGTCGATCAGTGGGCGGCGGCAGGCCGTAAGAACATCTTCGGCTCTACCGTCAAGGTACAGGAGATGCAGGCTGAGTCCGGTGCTGCCGGTGCTGTTCACGGCTCCCTGAACGCAGGCGCCCTGACCACCACCTACACCGCATCCCAGGGCCTCCTCCTCATGATCCCCAATATGTACAAGATCGCAGGCGAGCTGCTGCCCGGCGTGTTCCACGTCAGCGCGCGTACCCTCGCAAGCCACACCCTGAACATCTTCGGTGACCACAGCGACGTTATGGCCTGCCGCCAGACCGGTTTCGCAATGATGGCCGAGAGCAATGTTCAGGAGGTCATGGACCTGTCCCCCGTCGCTCACCTCGCCGCCATCAAGGGCCGCGTTCCCTTCCTGAACTTCTTTGACGGCTTCCGCACCTCTCACGAGCTGCAGAAGATCGAGGTCTGGGACTACGAGGACCTCAAGGACATGGTCGATATGGACGCTGTCGAGGCGTTCCGCGCCCGCGCCCTCTCCTCCGAGCATCCCACCATGCGCGGCTCTCACGAGAACGGCGACATCTTCTTCCAGAACCGTGAGGCTTCCAACAAGTACTACGAGGCGGTTCCCGCAATCGTTGAGGAGTACATGGGCAAGATCAACGCCAAGCTCGGCACCGACTACCAGCTCTTCAACTACTACGGCGCTCCCGACGCGGACCGCGTCATCGTCGCCATGGGCTCCATCTGCGACGTCGCAGAGGAAGTTATCGACTACCTCACCGCACAGGGTGAGAAGGTCGGCCTTGTCAAGGTTCGCCTGTTCCGCCCCTTCTGCCCGGACAAGCTCCTTGCCGCCATCCCCGCAACCTGCAAGAAAATCGCGGTCCTCGACCGCACCAAGGAGCCCGGTGCTCAGGGCGAGCCTCTCTACCTCGACGTAGTCACCGCTCTCGCAAACGCCGGCAAGACCGATATCTCCGTCATCGGCGGCCGTTACGGTCTCGGCTCCAAGGACACTCCTCCCGCCTCCGTCTTCGCTGTCTACAACGAGCTGAAGAAGGTCGAGATGAAGCGTCAGTTCACCATCGGTATCGTTGACGACGTCACCAATATGTCCCTTGAGGAAGTTGCGGCTCCCAACACCGCGGCCGAAGGCACCATCGAGTGCAAGTTCTGGGGTCTCGGCGGCGACGGCACCGTCGGTGCAAACAAGAACTCCATCAAGATCATCGGCGACCATACCGACAAGTACGTTCAGGCTTACTTCCAGTACGACTCCAAGAAGACCGGCGGCG
>CAMEHJ010000002.1 GCA_945917385.1 uncultured bacterium | reverse complement strand
TGCCGCGTCATATATCCAGAAAGAGACTAAGGAAAGGAAGGATGACGCATGAATAAATTCTTTAAAAAACTCACGGCTATTGCCCTGGCGGGCGTGATGTGTTTAAGCCTCTGCGCGTGCAGCACCGATCTCGACACCATGCTGCTGATGAAAAAGGTCTATGATGCGGTCGAAACGACCAAGAGCGCAGAGGGTGAGTTCGAGTGCAGCGCAAAGGGCTCTTACGGTATCGTGCCGGTCAAGGCGAAGATGGAAGGGGACATCTCGTACCTCGCGGAGAAGCCGACGGTTTGGCTCGACGCGGAGATAGATCTCGGACTGCTCGGAGATATGGACGTGGACGTTTACGCCGAGGTCGGGGAGAACACAGTGGATATTTACGCGGGCGTTGAAAAGCTCGGTGACGGGATGAACTGGTTTTATGAGAAGGCGGACCTCCCGGAGGGACAGTCCTTTAACGTCAGCGGCATCATTTCACTGATAGACAAAGGCTCCGTGCTTGTCGCCAAGGGCGAGGAAAAACAGATAAACGGCGTCGACGCGGTAAAAATCACGCTCACAATGCCGGGAGATATGTTCGCCGTCGCGCTCGGAAACCAGGACTGCATCGTCGGGGACGTCGTTATCAACGCATGGGTCAACAAGGCGGACGGACATATTCTGCGCCTTGAGACGGAGCTGAGCGAGATAGCAAAGCTGCTCGTCTCGACAGTGCTGGAGGACGACGCAGACAACATCAAGATAACGAGTATGCCGCTTGAGGTGGAGTTTGATTCCTTCGACACCCTGAAGGAAATCAAGATCCCGCAGGAGGCGCTCAAGGCGGCGAAAACCGAAACAAAATAAAACGTAAATTATAAATCACAGAAGCCGGACTTCCGTAAGGAGGTCCGGCTTCTGTGATTTATTCGGCAAAGCTCTCTCAGTCAGCTGTGCTGACAGCTCTCCCAAAGGGAGAGCCAAGGAGGAGCCTGAGCGGCAAAGCCCTCTCAGTCAGCTACGCTGACAGCTCTCCCAAAGGGAGAGCCAAGGGGGAGCCTGAGCGGCAAAGCCCTCTCAGTCAGCTACGCTGACAGCTCTCCCAAAGGGAGAGCCAAGGGGGAGCCTGAGCGGCAAAGCCCTCTCAGTCAGTTGCGCTGACAGCTCTCCCAAAGGGAGAGCCAAGGAAGTTGGCTGAAGCATAAGGCGGTTCGCTTTATTCGGGAGGCTGCGCGTTGGGAGAGCAAAGCAGAGAAGGCTTCAGCGGGTGGGGATGACCTCTATCCAATAGCCGTCGGGGTCTGAGATGAAGTAGATGCCCATGGAGGGGTTTTCATAGCAGATGCAGCCAAGCTCGGCGTGCTTTGCGTGGGCAGCGTCATAGTCGTCGGCCTTGAATGCAAGATGAAATTCGCACTCACCGAGATTATAAGGCTCCGTCCGGTCTCGCAGCCATGTCAGCTCAAGCGTAAAGTCGCTCACGCCGTCGCCCAGATAGACAAGGCGGAAGCTGCCGTCGTCGGCCGCCTTCTCGCGGACGGGCTTCAGACCGAGAGCGGATTCGTAAAAGCTGAGGCTGCGGTCAAGGTCGAGGACATTGAAGTTAAAGTGATTGAAGGTAAACATAGGCACTCCTTTGCTATTTTGTTTTTTTAGATTTTCAGGTTAATACGGCGCTGTGAAAGGACAAGGCGGAGCCAGTTCAGCAAAGCTTCCTCCGAATGAAAAGCTGTAATAAGCCCCGCGGGCGGGTGCAGCGCGACATTCAGCACCTCGCCGTCTGCCTGCCGCTCCATAACCGAGACGGGCATATCAATATAAAAATGGTCATGCAGGATATGGTTCAGCTCATGCTCAAGCACTTCTTCGCGGCGCGGCGCGGACAAAAGCGAATTTATATAAATATCAAAGCTGCCGTCGGGATTCGGGATGGTTACTCCCTCAACGGCGAGGGGCAGCGCAAGCTCACGCACATAGTAGTCAATCATCGCGGCGCAGCGCCTCGATTATCTTTACGGCTTTACGCACATCCTCCGGAGTGGCGGTGCTGGCGAGCTTAAAGAGCATACGCATATCCTCGCGCTCCCTGAGGGTTTCAAGAAGCTGTGAAAGCTCGTCCGACGAGTCGGGGGAGGGGTCGTCCGTCTCGCCGCAGAGATAGGCGGGTGTAGTATCAAGTATTTCCGCGATTTTGGAGAGCTGAGTTGAGCTTGGCTGTGATTTCTGCTGCTTCCAATCCTGACAGAGAGCGGGACTGCGTCCCAATGACTGCGCTATAAACTTCTTCGTTATACCCCGTGAACGGCGCAATTCATCAAATCTGTCATATTCGAACAAAACTACACCCCCAAACTGTGCATAATAACAAATCTTAAAAAAGAGAGAGTACAGACTGGAAAATCTTAATAAAATAAGATATACTGCAGACAGAAAAAGAAAGCATAATCTTCAAAAAACAAGATGAAATCGCCATAAATCGACATCTTTCGTATGTATTGTAGTATATTCTACGGATTTTGTCAACAGCTAAATCTTATTTTTTTAAGAATTAAATCTTAAATTAAACGGAGTGAAAAAGATGATTCTTATTCCAGACGACCCGATCATCAAAAGCATGGAAAGAAGCGGCTTCCCGCCCTGGATGGATGATGAGCGGGCAGAAGAAATCGACAGGATTCTTTAAGCGGAGAAAAGGAGTGATTTTATGGCCAATTACAGGAAAATCTGCTGGACGGAGGCGGACGTCAAGTGCCCCTTCTACATAAAGGATGACAGAAGCGCAAGGAGCATAAGCTGTGAGGGCTTCAGCGACAACAGCGAGGCGGTCACCAAATTCAGAACTCTCGCGGAGAGGGACAGGCACATGGGCATTTGCTGCGTAGCAAGGTACACACAGTGCCCGCTGTACAAAATGGTGTACGAGACAAAATACAAAGAGGATGAGTGCGCAGTATCATGACCGATTGGGAGGGCATCAAAAACAGATATCTCTGCAACGAGATCAGTCTCCTGAAGCTTTCGGAGGATGAGGGCGTTAACTACCGGACACTCTGCCGCAGGGCAAAGAAAGAGAACTGGGTCGAGCTGAAAAAATCGCGGGAGGAGTCCGGCAGCGAGGGGAGAATGGAGCGGGTCACGGCAAAGCTGCTTGAGAAGATGGAGCTTGCCATTGACAGAAGTGCGGAGATGGACAGCAAGGAGATCAAGGCCATGACGGGCGCGCTCAAGGAGCTGAGAGAGATGCGGAGGGAGGGGAGCGAGGAATACGGCTCCGGCAGACGGCTGGAGGTTTGCTTTTTGGGTGAGACGGAGGAGCTGAGCAGGTGACGACTTCAAGGCTGAATATACCTCAGCCAAACGACAAACAAAAGCAGTTTATGGCGGATGGGCATAAATATATAGGCTACGGCGGGGCAAGAGGCGGAGGCAAGAGCTGGGCCGTGAGAGTGAAGGCCGTTCTGCTGTGTCTGCGGTATCCGGGGATCAAGGTGATGATAATTCGTAAAACCTACCCGGAGCTTCAGGAAAACCACATTATACCGCTGTGCGAAATGCTGGGCTGTGACGGGGAGGACGAGAGCTTCGCCAAATATAACGACGGCAAAAAGCACATCACCTTCGCAAACGGGAGCAGGATACTTTTCCGCTACTGCGACAATGAGCGCGATACGCTCAAGTTCCAGGGGACCGAGGTGGACGTGCTGTTCGTGGACGAGGCCACACAGCAGAGCGAGGAGAAAATCGAAAAGCTCAAGGCCTGCGTCAGAGGTGTAAACGACTTCCCCAAGAGAATCTACTTCACCTGCAACCCCGGAGGTGAGGGGCACGGCTGGGTCAAGCGGCTGTTCATCGACAAGCGATTCAAGGACGGGGAAAACGCGCAGGAGCACAGCTTCATTCAGGCGCTCGTCACAGACAACAAGGCACTGATGCGCGCCGACCCCGACTACATAAAACAGCTTGAGGCGCTGCCGCCTAAGCTCAGGGAGGCATGGCTGCACGGCAACTGGGACATCTTCGAGGGGCAGTTCTTCGAGGATTTCCGCATTGAGCCGGATATGAAAGCTGCGTGGGAGCACGGCTGCAGGCTCGACAGGGACGAGCTGAGACGGCAGAGAAGATGGGTCCATGTTATAGAGCCCTTGGATTTGTGCTCCGGGAGCAGAAGGGGCTGGAAAATTCTGCGCTCCTACGACTTCGGGTACGGCAAGCCCTTCTCGTGCGCCTGGTGGGCGCTCGACTACGACGGGGTTTTGTACAGAATACTTGAGCTGTACGGATGCACGGGGACGGCAAACGAGGGCGTGCGCTGGACGCCGGACCAGCAGTTTCAGGAGATTTCAAGGATAGAAAGAGAACACCCGTGGCTCAGAGGGAAAAACATAGAGGGCGTGGCAGATCCCGCTATCTGGGACGCAAGCCGCGGAGAGAGCATCGCGGATACCGCGAGCAGGTACGGGCTGTACTTCGTGCCGGGGGACAACAAGAGAATACCCGGATGGATGCAGTGCCACTACCGCTTGCAGTTCGACGAGGAGGGGTACAGCAGAATGTACGTTTTCAGTAACTGCGAGGCATTCATCAGAACCATACCGCTGATGGTGTTCAGTAAGCACAGGCCGGAGGACCTCGACACCGAGCTTGAGGACCACGTCGCGGACGAGTGGAGATACGTCTGTATGTCAAGGCCGGTGGCGCCGCTCAGACCCGTAGAAAAGAAAAGCTTTATCAATGACCCGCTCAATCAGTTGAAGAAGTAGGAGAGGATTATGGAAGATTTTATTGAATACGCACCCGTTGTGGGCAGGACACAGGTGCAGGAGATGACGCGCATCCTGCATAAATACAAAACAGGCAAGGCGAGCGTTG
This sequence comes from uncultured bacterium, assembly GCA_945917385.1. Next base: position 14,657 of record CAMEHJ010000002.1, on the reverse strand, counting down.
AGAGGCGCACCGTGGCTGCCGAAAACTGGTGGAGGCTCAGAAACAGCGCGGAGGAACGCAAGGTCACGGAGGGACTGAACGGGTTTCAGGCCGTGTCCGGGTGGCTGCACAATGTGATAGTCTCAAAGCACGCAGACGCGATGGAGGCGTACCCCGAGCCCAGTATCCTCCCGCGCGAGCCGGGGGATAAGGCGGAGGCCGCGATTCTGTCACGGATCATCCCGGTGATTTTGGAGCAGAACGAGTTTGAAAAAACATATTCGGACGCCATGTGGCAGAAGCTGAAAACCGGCACGGGCGTTTACAAGGTCTACTGGGACGCAAGTAAGCTGGGAGGGCTCGGCGACATCGCAATCGAGAGGATAGATCTGCTGAACGTCTTCTGGGAGCCGGGCGTGAGGGATATCCAGGACAGCAAGTTTTTCTTCCACACAAAGCTTGAAGATAACGAGAGACTCGTCGAGCTGTACCCGTGGCTTGAGGGCAGGCTGAAAACAACGGGCTTTACCGCGACAAGCTTCGTGTATGACGACAGCGTTTCCACCGAGGGAAAGAGCACCGTGGTGGACGCGTACTACAAGAAAAAGCGCGGAGGAAAGACCGTTTTGCACTACTGCAAGTTCGTGGGGGATGAGGTGCTGTACTCGACGGAGAACGAGTACGCCGAATATCTCACACGGCAGGAGCTTGCGCCCGACGCAGCGGTAATGCGCGAGGGACTGTACGGGCACGGGATGTACCCCTTTGTTTTTGACAGCCTGTTCCCGGTGGAGGGAAGCCCCTGCGGATACGGCTTCATCGACCTTTGCAAAAACAGCCAGACGCAGATAGACCTCATGCAGACCGCTTTCGTGAAAAATACAATGGTGGGCGCGGTGCCGCGCTACTTCCAGAGAGTTGACGGGGCTATCAATGAGGACGAGTTTCTGAACCTCAATAACCCCATTATCCACGTCAGCGGCAATCTCGGCGAGGACAGCCTGAGAAGCGTGGAGTACCGACCGCTCAGCGGCAACTACATAAATATGCGCACAAACATTATTAACGAGCTTCGCGAGACGAGCGGCAACACCGAGACGGCGGTGGGCATCGCAAGCTCCGGCGTCACCGCCGCGTCGGCAATCGCGGCGCTTCAGGAGGCAAGCGGCAAGGGAAGCCGCGACGCAACCAGAGCAAGCTACCGCGTGTACGGCAAAATAATCAATATGTGCATAGAGCTTATCCGCGAGTTCTACGATGTGCCGAGACAGTTTCGAATCACGGGGCAGCTCGGCATCGAGCAGTTCATTGCGTACACGAACGCCGGTCTCAGACCCCAGGCACAGGGAATGGCGGGCGAAATCGACCTCGGCATCAGAGTGCCGGTATTCGATATTAAGGTGGTGCCGCAGAGAAGCAACTACTACACCAAGCTAAGCCAGAACGAGCTGGCGCTGCAGTTTTACCAGCTCGGCTTCTTTACTCCCGAACGCGCCGACCAGGCACTGGCCTGCATGAGCATGATGGAATTCGAGGGCAAGGACGAGCTTATGCAGCAGCTCAGCTACAACGGGAATATGCACAGGGAGCTGGCGCTCTACCAGCAGTACGCGCTGGCACTGACACAGAAATACGAACCCAATATGGCGCAGGCGCTGATAGAGGGTATAACCGGGGTGAAAAGCAGGCAGCCGGGCGCGACAAAGCTCAAAACCGGCGCGGACAGGGAGAACGGTCACATGAGAAAAGCAAGGGAACGCGCCCAGAGCGCGGCGCAGCCGGATTGAAATGATAGAAGTGGTCTGCTGTGAGAAGTCCGGCAAAATAATCGTGAGCGGACACGCGGGGGCGGCGGAATACGGAAACGACCTCGTGTGCGCGGCGGCGAGCATGCTCGCAATCGCGGCAAAGAAGGCGTTCGGAGACGAGAAGGTCAGGCTTGAGAGCGGTCACGCGGAGCTTGAACTTCAAAGTGAGGACGCGGTGAGAGTGATAATGGCGGGGTATGAATGGCTGGAAGATAACTGCCCCCAGTATGTGAAAGTGATACGGAGAAGATAATGGACGAAGAACTTTTGAAAGAAGAAAAGGTGAAAACCGCGGGTACGGTCAGAACGACCGCGGCAGGCTCTGACTACGAGTACGCGATGGAAACGCTGAAGGAGGCGGAGAAAACTCTGCCGCAGTTCAAAAGCAGCTATGACGACGAGATAAGCGAGCTGTACCGGAAGATCGTGAACAGAAGGGAGTTTCGCTACGACGCCGCCTCCGACCCGGTGTACGGCAGCTACAGGGACAGATACGTCAGAGAGGGCGAGCTTGCGATGAGAAACACCGTAGGGCAGACCGCGGCGCTGACGGGCGGTTACGCCTCAACTTACAGTGAGGCGGCGGGACAGCAGCAGTACGACGCATACCTGAAAAAGCTGAACGACGTGCTGCCGGAGCTGTATTCCGACGCATATGAGAGGTACACCGAGGAGGGCGAGGCGCTGAAGGACAGCTTCGACATAACGATGACGGCGGCAAAGAACGAGTACGACCGGTACCGCGACAGAGTAAGCGACTCAAAGTTCGTTTCGGAGATTGCATCGGAACAGTATAACAGCGCCTTCGAGCAGAGACAGAAGCTGTACGACAACCTCTATAAGCTCATAAGCCAGACGGGCTACCAGCCGAGCGACGAGCAGCTCGGCGAGGCGGGGATGACAAAGGAACAGGCGCAGGCGCTGAGGAAGGAATATCTCAGGGTAAATCACCTGCCTGAGGACGGAAGCGAAGCCGGAGCAGGGTATTCGGGAATGGCGTATGAGGACATACCGAAGCCGAAGAGCGTGCTGGATATGCTCAGAGAACGGGCAGAGGGTGACCACAGGCCGCATAGATAACAGCCCTTTTTCCCATTACGGGTTCAAATAAAGGAGTAAACAGGGAGGCATCCATATGCAGAAAATCTTTCGGCTGCTTCAGCTTTTCGCCGAGGCTGAGGCACAGACAACGGGCGACATTACTGCCGACGCCGGGCAGACAAACGAGACTCAGCCGACTTTAAGTGCTTCAAGGCTGAGCTGGGGGGAGATACTTCAGGACGCGGAGTACAAAAAAGAGTACGACGCGTCGGTACAGAATATCGTTCAGAAACGGCTGAGAAACAGCAAGCACGCCGAGGAAACGCTCTCAAGGCTCAAACCCGTGATAGATGCGGTAAGCCGCAGGTACGCAAACGGAGCGGAGCTTTCCGAAACGGACGCAGCTCAGCTCGCGCAGACGATTCTTGCCGGGGAAAACAGGGGGAGACGGGCAAAGGCAAAGGAGCATCTGGACTCACTCATCGCGCAGGAGAGGTATATGAAAGCCAAATATCCGGACTTTGAGCTTTCAAAGGCGATGGAGGACGAGAGATTTCTGCGTCTGACAGCACCGCACACCGGACTGAGCCTTGAGGACGCATACTGCGCGCTGCACTACGCCGAGATTCGAGAGAGCGAGGCGAGGAAAAGTCTCATGGCGGTTTCAAACTCGGTGCGCGCAGGGGAGCTGAGACCCAGAGAAAACACCGGCAGGCAGAGCGCCAGCAAAATTTCCGACGACCCCAGAGCCATGACCAGAGAACAGAGAGAAGCACTGAAAAAACGAATTTACGATGCGAAAGCGCAGGGGAGGAAGCTACCCTACGGCGGATAGGGCGGCACCCGAAGAAAGGAACAAAATGAACAGAAACACCATTGAAATGCTTCAGAGCTTTGCAGACGCCGGCACCGTTGTAAACGGCACCGCCGGCTACGTAAACGCAGGCACCGGCAGCGTTACGGGCTTTGACGGCGGCAACACCCTGACGCCCGAGCTCAAGGCATACTACGACACTGAGCTGCTTGAAAACACCCGAACCGAGCTTTTCTACGCGCAGTTTGCAAAGAGACAGGCGCTGCCCGCAAACCACCACGGCTCCGTGGAATGGAGAAAGTGGAACACCTTCGAGAGAGCCGCAAAGCTCACCGAAGGCGTTATCCCCACCGGTCAGAAGTTCGGCGTGACAACCGTTACCGGCACCATCGACCAGTACGGCACCTACACCTCCATTACCGACAAGCTTGAGCTGAGAGCCTACGACGACGTTATTCTCGGCGCGACCGAGGAGATGGGCGCGTCCGCGGCGGAGACACAGGAAAAGCTCATCCGCGACGCACTGCTCATGGGTACGAACGTACTGTACTGCGATAACATCAATCTCGCAACCGGCGCTATGGAGTCTACCCCCAACTGCTGTAACGGCAGCGGAGACGGCGACGTGCCGATGAAGGCAGGCTCAGATATCATGTCGCTGCTCACACCTGCGATGATAAACAAGGCCGTAACCATCATGAAGAAAAACCGCGTCCCGCGCATCAACGGCCGCTATTACGCGGTCGTACACCCCTCGGTCGCCCACGACCTGCGCGAATGTGAGGGCTGGATAGAGGCGCACAAGTACGCTTCTCCCGACGAGCTTTTTAACGGCGAGATAGGCGAGCTTCACGGCGTGCGCTTCATCGAGAACGTCTTTGCACCCGTGCTCGGCGGCGACGAATACAAAAACGCGGAGGGCACCAAGACCTACGCAAGCTACTTCTTCGGCAAGGACAGCTTCGGCATCATCGACCCCGAAGGCGGCGCGCTTGAGATGATTATTCACGACAAGGGTGAGATCGGCGGCCCGCTCAACCAGTTTTCCACCATCGGCTACAAGTTCGAGACAAACGGCGCGACTATCCTTTACCCCGAAAGACTGCTCAGAGTTATGAGCTGCTCCAGCTTCAGCGCGGCCGACGAGGAGAACTGACGAACAAGTAATTAAGCCCGCTCCCTCACCGGAGGGAGCGGGGCAGAGCAAATTTTGAAAAGGAGGAACAGGAATGAGCGAAGTAAAACGCGTTGAAATAGCAATTCCCAGAGGCAGCGACAGAGAGGACCCCAATTTCTTCGTGGCGGTGAACGGCGTCAACTACCTGCTGCCGAGGGGCAAGAAATCCATGGTGCCCGAATTTGTGGCTAAGGAGATTTTCCGGAGCGAGCGCGCCGCGGACATCTTCTACGAAAACATGGACGGGATGAAAAACAGCAAGTGAAAATGAAAGCCATTGATATCATCCGAAAGGTGGATGAGCTTGAGCCGAACCAGTTCGGCGCGGACAAGAAGCTCGCTTGGCTCTCCGAGCTTGACGGGCAGATTTTCCTTGAGCTTTCAAGCGTTTATGAGCCGTGCATGAGTCAGCCGGGGAGATACGTCACCGGCGAGGAGGAGCTTCTGGTTGACGAGCCGTATGCTCAGGGCGTTTACAGCCATTTTCTCCAGGCGATGATGGCGTCGGAAAACTACGAGACGGGTAAATACAACCAGCACATCACGCTGTTTGACAGCGCTTACAGACAGTACGCAAACTCTGTTACAAGAACGCACACGCACACAGGCACAGGAAAAACATTCCTGTTTTAGGAGGTGGAGGAGAATGCCGGACTATCCGAGAATCGCCGCAAGGAGCACAAGAAAAGACATCACCGACACCTTCAGAGGCTACCACAGAGCCATGAAAATCGGAGGCGGTGAGTTCAACGACATGATGAATATGACGAGCGCACTCTACCCGATGATAGCCTCCAGAAAAAAGAGAGGAAAAGTCCGGGAGCTTAGTAATCCGGGGGGAATGCTCGCAAAGGAAAAGCTCGCATATGTGGCAGACGGAACGCTTTTCTACGACGGGAGGGAGACGGCGCTCACCGGGCTCTCTGACGGAGAAAAACAGCTTGTCAGCATGGGCGCGTACATCTGCATCTTCCCGGACAAGCGCTACTTCAACACGGCAGACGAGACGGACTGCGGCAGCATGGAGGCCTTTTACAGCTCAACGGGCGCTGTGGTTTGCACAATGTGCAGAGTGGACGGCAGCGAATACGCCGTGCCCACGGTCGGCGCCGCACCGCCGGAGGAGCCTAAGGCTATGCAGCTTTGGATTGACACGTCGGGAGAAAACGACGTACTCAAGCAGTGGAGCGGCGAGAACAAGAACTGGGTGGAGCTGCCGAGCGTTTACACAAAGCTGCGCTTCGTTTCCCAGGGGGAGCTGCCGGGGCTGTTTAACAGGCTCGACGGAGTGAAGATCTCCGGCGCGCAGGATGAGCGCCTGAACGGCAGCAGGATAATCGAGGCCATAGGCGGCGGGGACGGAGTTTACGATTACATCGTCGTGAGCGGGCTTATCAGAGAGACGATCAACCAGACCGAGGGCTGTATCACCATTTCAAGAAGCGTGCCGGATATGGATTTCGTCTGCGAGTGCAAAAACAGACTCTGGGGGTGCAGATACGGCAACGACGGAGAAAAGAACATCAACGAAATTTACTGCTGCGCGCTCGGCGATTTCAAAAACTGGGAGCAGTTTCAGGGCCTGAGCACGGATTCGTGGAGAGCTTCGGTTGGCTCCGACGGCGCGTGGACGGGGGCGATAAACTACCTCGGAAGCCCGATGTTCTTTAAGGAAAATGTCATCCATACCGTGACTGTGTCCTCCTACGGCGCTCACCGCGTCAGCGAGACAGTATGCAGAGGGGTGCAGAAGGGCTGCCGGAAGAGCCTTGCAATCGTGAACGAGACGCTCTACTACAAATCCAAAAAGGATATCTGTGCATACCAGGGCGGCTTTCCGGTTGGGGTATCGACCGCCCTCGGAGACGGTGTGTACTACGACGCCGCGGCGGGGACGCTCGGAGACAAATACTTTATTGCCATGAGCGACGAGAACGGCGAAAGGAGCCTGTTTGTCTACGACATCGGCAAACATCTCTGGATGAAGGAGGACGGCCTTAACGCGCTGTTCTTCGCGGAGTACGGGGGTGACCTCTGGTGCATGACGGATGAGGCGCTGTTTACGATGAACGGAAGCGAGGGCGAGGAAGAGCGCTTCGTCGAGTGGATGCTGGAGAGCGGGATGCTTTACTACCAGTACCCGGTCAGAAAGTATATGTCAAGATTCAACCTGAGACGCTTCGATTTCAGACTGAGCATGGAGGAGGGTGCGGAGATGGACATCTTCATCCAGTACGACTCCTCAGGCGAGTGGGAGCACAAGGGCAGAATAAAGCTGAACGGTACGGGGACGGTGACGGTTCCTGTCTGCCCGAGACGCTGCGACCATCTGAGACTCAGGCTCGAAGGAAAGGGCGAGTTCAGACTGTTGTCAATGGCAAGGGTGCTTGAGGCGGGGAGTGATGTATGATGCTTGAACTCCCCCCGATGCTCAGAGGCAGCGAGCAGCAGCAGCTTCGGGAGCTGCGCGACTATCTCGTGCGGCTCGTTCAGAAGCTGAACGAAGAAATTAGCCAGGAGTAAACAATGATTGATTTTTACATTACACAGCAGAGCATCCGCTTCGCGTCCCCGGTGATAGCGGCAAACAGCTTCAAATACCTTGAGGCACGCTTTTTCTTCAGCGGAGACTGGGACGGATTCTCTAAATGGGCCCACTTCAGACAGGGGGACACCGTTTTTGACCTGAATCTTGCGGACGACAGGATAACGGCGGAGATGGGGCTGAACCTGAGTCTGGGGCAGTGGGAGGTCTTTGTCACGGGAAGCGACGGGGAGCGTCGGCTCACCACGGTGCCGGTTATTCTTTCCGTGAAGGAGAGCGGTCTCATTGATGAGCCGCTGCACAGCATACCCATGTCGGTCGCGGAGCAGATCGACGCGAAGGCGAGCACCGCGCTGCTTATGGCGCAGGCGGTGAAGGACGCGGCGGACGAGGGGAAATTCGACGGAAGAAGCTTCGAGATCAAGGGCTTCTACAACAGCGCGGAGGAGCTTGCGGCGGCACAGGAAAACCCCTCGCCCGGAGACATCTACGGAGTCGGCAGCGGAGAGCCCTACGACCTTTATATATGGGACGGCGTTGGCTCCGCGTGGGTCAACAACGGTAAACTGCAGGGCGCAAAAGGCGACGACGGCGCACCGGGCGTGACCTTTACGCCGAGCGTTGAGAGTAACGGCAACCTCTCGTGGACGAATGACGGCGGACTTGAAAACCCGGAGACCGTGAACATCATGGGTGCAAAGGGCGACAAGGGAGATAAGGGCGACGACGGGAAAAGCCCCTATCAGGCGGCCTGCGAAGCGGGATACACCGGAACAGAGCAGACCTTCAACGCCGCCCTGACCTTGTTCCCGTACCACAATGTCAGGCATTTGCCCGACGGGGCGGACCCGATTACGGTGAAAACCGGTAACATCGAGGACGGCGCAGTGACCGCGGCAAAGCTCAAAGACGCCGCAGTCAGCCGTTCAAAGCTCGCGCGGGATGCGCTGTACAGCCCGGTTCTTGCAATCGAGGCGGACACGCTTATAGGCGCGGAGCACTGCGGGATGACGCTGCTTGCCGGTACGGAGACGGCGCTGACGCTTTCGTATGACGAGACGATACCCGTGGGGGCTGAGTTTGCGGTGCTGAACACCGGCGAGGCGGCAGTCACGATTTCGGCGGGGCTGAACACGGCGCTTTTGCTCTGCGACGGGAGCACGCCCGAAACCGTCACCGTGGCGCCCTTCGGTATGGCGGCGGCAAAGCTTATCCTTCGCGATACGGTCGAACGGCTTGACCGCTGGTATATCAGCGGCAATGCGGAGGTGGTCGGAGGATTTACGTTATGAGCGGCGGAGCCAAAGCCTTTGCGGTTATCGGCGTTACTTATCCTGCCGGGTCTGTATGCACCTGCACTGACGGCACGAAAACGCTTACGCTTAAAGACACGGGCGGACAGGGATTTTTCCTCATTCCTTATGCGGCCGCATGGACGGTCACAGCGACGGACGGGACAAACACAAAGGCTCAGAGCGTCGAGATAACAAGCGAGGGTCAGAGCGAGAGCGTGACACTTAATTATTCGGTTGAAATTTTCAACGGCGGCGCAATAGTACCGTTTACGACAATAGAGAAACCACACGGAAAGGTTACGGTCGGAGAAACCATACTTTTTGAAATAGGCGAAAGTGGGACCTATGAAAAAGGAGCGACCGCGTACACAACAGACGCCCTCGATCTCACTGACTACGACCGCGTAGTCTTTGAGGGTTCGTTCTCTCAAGTCGTGAACTCAAACGGCGATAAGAGCAGAGCGGGCGTTACTACTGTAACACCACACGCCAACGATACCAACCAGATGTATGTAGCGAGTGCGGAGCTTGATACAACAAACGGGGAGTGGATGGTCGATATCAGCGCATTGACCGGCAACCATTATATTTGTGTATCGGCTGGCAATGGTTATGTCGACAATCTGATTGGCAGCATTACAAGAATATACTTGGCGTGAGGTGACGTAACATGACAATCTACATCGACAGCGATTACAAGTGCCATCTCTCCGATGACGGCACGCGCAGAGCCTTTGATGTACCGTTTTTCGACGTCAAGTGCGCGGAGTTTGTTGAGGGATACAGATATGTGCCGAGCGGCGAGACGTGGACACGCGCGGACGGTCAGATGTTTACAGGCGAGATGATCACGCCGTGGCGGGATTACAGCAGCCTTGCCGCGATACAAGCCGCGGTTGACCGCACACAGGCACAGGCGGACGAGGAAATCGGGATCCTCCTTGACACGATTGAGGAGCTTATAGTAGGAGAGTAAAAATGTACGGTATTCTTAAAAATTTCATTTCACGCAAAAAATTCAGGAGCCTTGATGAAGCCCGGCGCAAGCTCACGGTCTACAACATGGGCGGCGTTATCACGGACGACGAGTACCTTGAGCTTATCGAGTTCGTGAACGGGGTTTACGCCGAAAGCGAGGCATGATGCCATACCGCAGACAGACGTACACGGAGCAGATCATTTATCTGCTCTGGCACAGAATAAGGGGGCTTAAATGAGCGCACAGACGATTTATGATGAGCTGCGGCGCGCCGGCATGACGCACGAGGGCGCCTGCGCGATGCTCGGCAATATGCAGTGCGAAAGCGGGCTTAAAGCCAATATCGCACAGAGAGGCATGACAAGCCTCACCGACGCGCAGTACACAAAGCTTTTTGACGCGAATCCGGAGCGCTGCATCTCTGACGGCGTAGGCTACGGGCTGTGCCAGTGGACGTACCCGCAGCGTAAGAGAAACCTCAGGCAGTTTGCCCGGAACTGGGGGGTAAGCGTCGGGGCGGAGGATATGCAGACGGCGTTCACGGTGGAGGAGCTTAAAACGGAGTATGCGGCGCTGTGGAAATTTCTCTGCAAAACGGACGAGCTGTATACCGCCACAGAGCGCATCTGCAAGGAGTACGAGCGCCCCGCAGTGAACAATGTTCAGGCAAGGTTTGATGCGGCGCAGAAGTTCTCCGCAGAGCTTCAGAACACGAAGAACGAAGCCGGTGCTGACATGACGGTGCTGATTATGCAGGCGCTACTCGTGCTGAGGGGATATTCGGTGGAGCTGAGCGGGCGGGGAGACGGGAAAACGCTTGAAGCGCTCAGGGATTACATGAAATCAATGGAGGGACAGTGAGTGGGAGACACGATTATCGCCGCGCTTGTCACGGGGGCGCTCACCCTTGCGGGGGTGCTGGTGAGCAATTCCGCCGCGCAGGCGGTGACAAAGGCCCGGCTTGAGGAGCTGACGCGCGAGGTGCGCGAGCACAACAACTTCGCGCGGCGTATGCCGGTGGTCGAGGAACAGATAAAGGTCATCAATCACAGAATCGACGACCTTGAAAGGGGGATATGAAATGGAAATGTGGGGCGTGGCCGGAGTGGCCTCAATAAGTGTTATTACATACCTTATGGCCGAGCTGGTGAAGGCGCTGACGCTTGACGGGAAATGGATTCCGGTGATATGCGGCCTTCTCGGCGCCATACTCGGAATAGCGGCGATGTACACGGTGCCGCAATTCCCGGCAGGCGACCCGATAAGCGCGGTCGCGGTGGGTATCGTATCGGGACTTGCCGCAACGGGAGCCGACCAGATATCCAAACAGTTGAAGAAATAATAAAAAATCAGCCTGTCGTATTCGACAGGCTGACATTATATTATTATAGTAGATTAACCGGCGCGGCTTGCCCACCAGTCGGAGTAATCGACGCCCTGACTTGTGGGCTCGAAAGAGCCGTCAAGCTTTGCAAGGACGCGGAAATACGCCTCGCTGCCCTCTTCATAGGGGGTGGGGCAGTAGTCGTTATAGTTCTGGGTGTTGTTCTGCGCCTCGTCTATCTTACTGCTGACGCAGCAGGGAATGAGAGAATAGCTGTCGCGGCTTATAGTGCCGTCAAGGTCGCGTTTCACAACGACCTGCGCGATGGCGGTATCGGGGTCTTTGGGCATCGTGCTGCCGCCGAAGGTCCAGTTGCCCATGCTGTACAGAATGAGGCCACCGTTATACTCCTCAACGGGCTGGAGACAGTGAGAATGACTGCCGTAAATCAAATCCGCGCCGGCGTCAATACAGGCGTGCGCGAGCGTTGTCTGGTACTCGTAGGGGGAATAGTAAAGCTCGTCTCCCCAGTGGAACATACAGATAACGTACTCCGCGCCCTGCTCGCGCAGCGACTTTATCGAGGCAATGGCATCATCCGTCTTCCAGTCGGGGCGCATATTCAGTCCCGCGGTATAGACGCCGATTTTCAGACCGCTGTCGGTGGTGACGATCTGCGCCTGCCGCTCGGTGCCGTAGGGGAGGGAATACTCCTCAAGCACGGCGTAGGTGGAGTTTGCACCGGCCTCGTAGCAGTCCATCATATGGTTGTTCGCGGTGGTGACAAAGTCAACGCCGCCCTCGGTCATGACATTGGCGTAGGCGGAAGGGGCGATGAATGCAAAGGTCGCAACGGTGTAGTCGTAGGGGAGCTGCTTGTCGGAGAGAATGCACTCAAGGTTTGCAAAGGTGAAATCGTCGTTTTCAAAATACTGTACCGTATTATGGAAGGGGTAGGAGTAATCGTCGCCCATGACGCCGGCATAGCCCGCGGGATGCTGGGCATAGTTAGCGTTTGACCAGAGCGTGCAGTCACCGATGAAGGAGAGCGTGAAATACTCCGGTTCGGGGGTGGGTTCGGGAGTCGGCTCCGGAGTGGGTTCGGCTGAAGCCTCGGCCGTCGTGACGGGGGCTGAGGGAGCGGAGGTGGAGACTGCCGGAATTGCCGAGGAGTATGGCACGGTGATTAGGGTCGCCTGGTCGATGCGTGCCTGCGTAATTAAACCGAGAAGCGCAAGGCACAGCAGAAAGACTATAAACTGCAAAAAGAACCTCAAAACCTTATTCATCATATTATAATTAAATCCTCCGTATGAAGAGAGTAGTCTGTTAAGTCATTTTATTATAAATAAGAAAGAAGAATAAATCAAGAGCTTATGCCGGACAAAGGGGACAGCGGGGCAAAATACAGGCGATAAAATAAAAACAAAAAAGTGTGGAACAAAAATAAAACCATCGCCGTCTTATAATCACACAGACGATCAGGAAACAAAAAAGTTACAGAATGACAAATAAAACCTGACCGCATGTGCTCCGTACCACGCAGTAATTTGTAAGATTATAGTAAAAATGCCTGAGAAACAGCGTGATTTTAGCCTTGACTACCGTAAAAGTTTAATCAAAAAATCGGAGTGGTTACAAAAAGGAAAAAATTTATCGCAAAATTATGAAAAAAACTCTTGCATTTTACATAACATAGTGGTACATTATAGTTGCACCGCATCACAGGAGGAACTGCAGGCCGCTTGAGTTGAGGTGGATAAAAAGTTTGTTTAAGAAAATTAGCATATAAGGAGACGGACAAACATGAAAACATTATCCAAAGTTTTGTGCTTGCTTATGGTCGCAGTAATGTGCATGAGCTTTTTCGGCGCATCCGCGTCTGCACTGTCTTTAAATATCGGCGGTTCAGGCAGCTCTTCCACCGGCAGTGTCAACATCCCCGTCAGCATTTCCGAGGACGATGAGGCCGAAGCAACCCCCACCCCCGCACCGAAAGCCACTCCCGCACTTGATGCAGGCTTCGGCGCAGGCGAGCCTGATGAGGCATACTCACCCGAAGTTGAGGATGACGACGAGGACTACTCAAACGCTGTCGATAAAATGGCCGAGGCTCTCAAGAACGGTCAGAGAACCATTAAGTTCAGCGGCTACTTCTGCTTTGATAAAGAGCTTGTGATCGAAAAGAACATGGATGTTTCCTTCGTTCTTGCAGAGGGCTGTGAGGTAGAAGATACTGATAAGATTATCGTAAATGGCACGGCACGTATCAGCGGCACCGGAAGTATGGGCGCACTCCCGACGGTCAATGAAGGCGGAAAGCTTTTCATCTCCGGCGGCAGCTTTACCGAAGACCCCAGCAAGTACCTTGCAGAAGGCTATAAGGTCGACACGAGCAACGGCTACTTCGATGTAGTCAAGGATACTGCGGCAGCTGATGAACCCAAGGCAGAGGATGAGCCTGAGGACAAAGACGCTACCGTCTATCTGAATCCGAAAACTGAAATTAAAACGATTGAACTCAGCACCTACGATTACGTAAAGGGTTCCACCGAAGAGTTCATGGCTACATTTAATACTAAAACAGACGGAGATTTTGCGTTCTTCTTTATTGCAAAATCCAGCAAGACCACTATTACCGACGAAGACCTTCTTGCTTACTTTGAAATCGCTTATAACGATACAACTGCTACCCTCTACGGTATTAACAAGTATCTGGATGGTCTGGCCGAAGGTAGCTATTGGTTTGGCGGCGGATGCTACAAGGGTTCAGCTGCTGATCCCGAAAGTGTCAAATATTCCAAGCAGACTCTGCAAATCAGAAATAAGGAAGTTCCCTCCACCGGCGACGGCACAGGCGGCATTCTCGTATCTGTTTACGACAAGCAGTACACCGCTAACGGCGGTTGGGAGAGCGGCGACGGACACCTTTACTTCGTCTATACTCCCGGCGACTACACTGTCTACAAGGTCACCATTGACGATTTGGATCATAAGGTCACTCTCACTCTCAACAACGAGCAGTGGTATGATCAGGGCGGCGGCTACTTCTATGTAGGCGAGAGCCAGTTCCTCAACCAGCTTTCCAAGGGTGAGCACACTATCACTCTCCACGCTAAGGATAAAAACGGCAACGTGTTCACCGGCTCCTGCAACTTCATAGTGCTTCAGGATCCCGCACCTGTCCTTGAGTTCTCCGGCACCTACAAGCACGTCATCAACAGCGGCAAGAGCCTGAAGCTCAAGAGCAGCGAGCCTATCAAGGCTGTCTACGCAGGCAAGAACGGCACCCAGCTTGACAATTTCGACTACACGATGTATAAGCTGTCCAACGACGGCAAGACCCTTACCCTCACTCCCGAATTCCTCAACGCCCGTACCGCAGGCTACTCTTACGCCCTCTGGGTTGAGGATACTTCCGGCAACGAGTCCAATGTGGTCTACTTCCAGATCCTGACCACCGCACAGGCCAACGCAAGCGTTGACACCGGCGATGCAAGCGATATCGCCCTGTGGGCAGCATTCCTCATTCTCTCCGGCGCAGCGGTAGCGGTTGCCCTGCCCAGAGTGAAGAAGAGCAGCGGCAAGGAGTAATCCTCCCGCCTGCCGTAAAAGGTAAATAAAAGCAGACGCCCGCTCCGTGAAGTGAACCCCAAAAGTTAGACAAAATATTTATTAAGCGACCTGAAGGGTCT
>CAMEHJ010000001.1 GCA_945917385.1 uncultured bacterium | reverse complement strand
CTGGGATCCTGTGGTCAGCGAAGTCGAAGGCAACGTGACCTACAAGGCGACCTACGACAAGACCACGAATAAGTACACCGTCACCTGGGTAAACTACGACAATACCGAGCTTGAGAAGGATGAGAACGTAGAGTACGGTACCATGCCGAGCTACGACGGTACTACCCCGACCAAGGCAGCGGACGCACAGTACACCTACACCTTCAAGGGCTGGGATCCTGTGGTCAGCGAAGTCGAAGGCAACGTGACCTACAAGGCGACCTACACGCCGAGCTACATTGAGTACACCGTCATCTTCCAGGACTACGACGGCACCGAGATAAGCAAGAAGACGGACTACCACTACGGCGACACCGTGACCGTTCCGGCAAATCCGAGCAGAGCGGCGGACAAGACCTACACCTACACCTTCGCAGGCTGGGATAAGACTGTTGTTAAGGTTGCAGGCAACGAGACCTACACCGCGACCTACACGCCGAGCTACATTGAGTACACCGTCATCTTCCAGGACTACGACGGCACCGAGATAAGCAAGAAGACGGACTACCACTACGGCGACACCGTGACCGTTCCGGCAAATCCGAGCAGAGCGGCGGACAAGACCTACACCTACACCTTCGCAGGCTGGGATAAGACTGTTGTTAAGGTTGCAGGCAACGAGACCTACACCGCGACCTACACGCCGAGCTACATTGAGTACACCGTCATCTTCCAGGACTACGACGGAACCGAGATAAGCAAGAAGACGGATTACCACTACGGCGAAACCGTAACCGTCCCGGCAGACCCGACCAGGGCGGCGGATAAGACCTACACCTACGAGTTTGACAAGTGGTCTCCGGATGTAAAGACAACGGTAGATGGCAACGCAGTATACGTTGCGACCTACACGCCGACCTACATCGACTACCCCTACACCGTCAAGTATGTTGACGAAGAGGGCAACGAGCTACACGACTCGAAGACCGCAAAGTCCACCTACGGCGCCACCGTCAAAGCTGCCGACGAGAAGATTGACATTCCTCACTACACCTACAAGAGCGGCAACGACATCACCATCAGCGACGACAGCGCGAACGAAATGACCCTCGTGTACAGCCTTACCGTCTACAGCTACAAGGTCGCTCACAACTACATTGACCGCGACGGCAGCCTGCTTGGCACCGTATACGGCAAGCCCGGCACCGGCGTATACGGCGACCCGATGACGACCGATGAGCGTCTGACCACCTACGACGGAAAGACCTTCATCTTTGACCGCATCGAAACCGGCAAGACCATCACCGGCGATAAGGACATCCTCAACCTCTACTACGACATTGACGTCCTTGGCGGCGAGCCCGACCAAATTCCCGATAAGGACCAGATCTTGTTTGCCTACATGGGCAGTATCGGCGGCAGAGTCAGCGTTGCGCGTGAGGTCGTTACCAAGGTGAACGGCAAGGCCAGCCCCAGCGGCGCGACCCCCATCGCGATTGACGGATACGCCTTCAACGTCTGGATATGCAGCGGGAACGAGGACGAGGAGGACGATGACTTCTACATGGCGCGCTTCAGGGGCAGACAGTACACCGAGGATACCGCGTTCATGGCTCTGTTCGCAGAGAATCAGACGCCTCCTCCGGGAAATCCGCCTGTACCCACTCCGACTCCGACCCCGACTCCCACTCCCACTCCCACTCCGGCTCCCACCCCGACCCCGACTCCCACTCCTGCTACTCGCACCGAGATTCAGCCCGCCGAGGAAATCATCGAAGACGATGAAACGCCTCTGGCTAACGGCGGCGCATGGGCACTGCTGAACCTGATAATCACCATACTGACGGCTCTCGGCTCGCTCATTATGCTGGTTGGATACTTCGGCAAGAAGCGTGAGGCCGAAAAGGACGAGGACGGCAATGTTGTCCTTGACGAAAACGGCGAGGAAAAGA
This sequence comes from uncultured bacterium, assembly GCA_945917385.1. The sequence continues at coordinate 20,825 of CAMEHJ010000001.1, read as the reverse complement.
CCGAATACACGGTCAAGAAGAAGGGATTCTGGAGACTGTTCAGCCTTGTTCCCACTGTTGTTGCAATCATCGCGTTCATCCTCACCGAGGATATGAGCCTGCCCATGGCCTTTGTGGACAAATGGACCATCCTGATGCTCCTCATCGGTCTGGCACAGGTCGGCGTGGCGATACTCAGCAGGAAGGCAAAGGAGGAAGCCGAGGAAGAGACTCCCGCCGAAGTCTGAGCAAGTCACAAGAACTAAACATCAAAACGGCTGAAGTATATTGACTACCGAAGCCAAAGCAAAAAACCACCGGTTCAAAACCGGTGGTTTTTTGCGTATTCGAAAAATCCGGCTACACTTCCCGACCGGGCTGCCCGGCTTCGGTAAGCTCACCGTACTCGGCGAGGAAAAAGCCCATACACAGAAAGACCGTGTATGTACTCTCGTTCGAAAGATAGAATAAAATAGGCTCGGCAAAAGAGGCTATAATCGCGCCCGTGATGGGTATGGTGAGCGCTTTAAGATACGACGGAACCGTGTCGGCACCCGAAAAATAAATTTTAAGCATCCTGAAAACGAGGCTTGCAAAAAAGCCGAGAAATAGAAGCAAGCCCGGCAGTCCGGTCATCATAAGCACCTGCATGAACGAGCTGTGCATGTGTAAGATGTACGCTTTGTCGGTGGGGGAAATGTACAGATGAATAATGCGGTTGACCTCCGGCACTATATCGTTGCTGAGCGCTCCGGTAAGCAGCGTCAGGGGGCGCTGCCGCAGGGAGATAAATCCGGCTCTCCATATGTCGGTGCGGCCTGTCAGCGTCCAGTTGCCTATGAGCTTACGGGTGTCCGCAATGCTTGCCGCTGCAGTGCTCTCCGGCTTGCCCGCGGCCTTGACTTCAGTGCTTTTCGGAAGATTGGCGCCTGCGTTCATGATGGCAGACATATGCCGGGTACCGAAGTGATCTTCGTCAAACCATGCGTCGTGTCTGCTGTAAAAATCCTCAAAAGCGGGAACCGTAACGGTTCTGAGGGAGATAATAATATTGTTGGAAACATCAAAGCTTTTGTAAAAAAGCAGCAGGGAAATTACGGCGGCGGCAGGCAAAATCGCAAACCGGAAAAGTGCCCCGCGGTTTCCGAAACGAGGGATTAGCAGGAGCAGGACAAACATCACAAAGCAGCAGCTTGCGCTGATAAAAGCTGTCCTCCCATGGCAAAGGCCGAGAACGGCGATAAAAGCGAGCAGACACATCATAAGGAGCACACGCGGTATAACAGCTCTGCGGCGAAAAAACTGGTACATTACAAGCCCCATGGCGGTCAGCGTCCGGAGCGCGGTGGATAACCTGCCGACAGAGAGGGCGTTCAAGGACAAAAGAAGTTCGTCCCGAAAAATCGTGAACCATATGTTTTCCGGGGGGATGTGCAGATAAGTATCCGTGAGAAAAATGAAGATGCCGATAAGTGCGACGGCCAAGTAAAAGCCGATATAAACAAAGCAAATGATGTCGAAAAATGCGCGTCGATCCTCCCCGCTGAGAACGGTACAGGAGACGAGAAATATAAAAAACGTCACTGCGTTGATAAGCTGCTGGAAATCGACAAAAAGATAAAAATCTCTGTTTATCCATCGACTCACAAGCAGCCACGCAGTATATGCCAGATAAAGCTTTACTTCAAGGCAAGCCTTCAGACCGTTTTTTGCAAAGTAAGCCCCGGCGAGAGCACAGATCAATGTCGGGCCATAGACCTTATACAGATCGTTCCAGCGCAGAGGAACAATTCGCCCGATAAGACAGGAAACAAGAAAGCCCAACACACCGAAAGCAAAGAGACGCTCCCACCGGACTTGGGGACATATTCTATTTAAAACTATATTTTTCTTCATATAATATGATCTTTCCGTGCCCGGAAAGCCGGAAAGCTCGTCTCCCCGCCGTTACGATAAAAGCCTGCCCAAGTGTTTTATACAAATTCCGTTTCTATTGTAAGCTCAATTTCCGCCGGTCCGTATTCCTTGTGCATATAATCAATAAACGCATCCTGCAGGCCGTCCCAGTCGCGCAGCTTGTAGTCAACGATGAAATCGCAGTAGACCTTACCGGTCTCCGGCTCGACATATACCGCGTGGAAGCTTTTGATGTGCTCATGCTCTTTTACAAACCGGCCGATCACGGCGCGAAGCTTTATCATTTCCTCGTGGTCGTTATCCACGGCGTAAACGCCGAATACCATGGTCACATTAAGCTCGTGCATGATGTCAAGCTGAAGCTCGTGCAGGAATTTGTAAATCTCACCGACGGTTTTGTTGTGGTCGATCTCCACGTTCACGGAGCCTGACCATGAATCGGGGCCGTAGTTGTGAAGCATCATGTCCGCCGCGGCAATGATGCCGTCCGTGTGTCTTATCCTGCGGTACAGCTCTGTCGCAAGCTCTTTCTCTCCCGGCCGGCCGAGCAGGTCAGAAAGCGTCTCTTTCAGCACGTCGATTCCGGCCTTGAGAATCAGCAAGGAGATGATGATGCCCGCGTATGCGTCCAGCGACACATGGAACAGCAGGTAAATCAAAGCGGTGACGATGGTAATAATCGAAGCAAAGGAGTCGTTTCTGGACTCCGTCCCGACGCCGACCAGAGAGACCGAAGATGCCTTTTCGCCCATTTTTATGGTGTAGATGCCGAGGCAGAATTTGATAACCGCGGTCACCGCGATTATTGCGATTGCGAGGTATGACAAGCTCATTTCCCCAGGATTAAAGACCAGCTTTACCGAGCTTATAAGCGTTTCCGTACCGGTGACAAGAATCAGCGCCGCGATAATGAGGCTTGCCAGATACTCGATTCTTCCGTAACCGAAGGGGTGCTTTTCATCCGGGTGCTTTTTGGCAAGCTTTGTGCCGAGCAATGCCAGGATCGAGGTAAATACGTCCGCAAAATTGTTCACGCCCTCCGACACAATTGCAATCGAGGATGAAATCGCGCCAATCAAAACCCTGGTTGTTGCTATCAGCAGGTTGGCAATGATGCCCAGTCCCGATGTTACCGTGATGATATCCTCTCTTGAATCACTGTCGCGGTGAAGCAGTTTATACAACATATCTTTTCCCACTCCTTTTCGCTTCGGCGGGGGACGGACTCCCGCTGCACATTCGCGGTTTTTGCTTTATTTTACCACATTTGTCAAGACGCAGTCACCCGGATAATGCGCGGCGTCAGATATTGTTTTGAGCGTTTTTCACTTTTTTCAGCATTCTCTCGTGCATCCACGCCATCAGCGCGAGCGCCGTTGTAGCAACGCTCACCGCCGTGACCTTGCCGGTGCCGAAGCGGCGCGTTACTCTGTCACTCATCAGGCTTGAAAAAACCGTACACAGCGCGATGGTCATGGAGATTATCCCCGCGTAGGAAACGGGCACATTGAGCTGCGGATACATCGCCGGCCACGACGAGCCGAGCAGCGAGTCCGGCAGCCCGAGACTGATAAACGACAGGTATATAATAACGATAAGAATAGAAAACATAGCTTTTTCCTCACAAAATCCGGCGTTTCAATATCTGCATGAGCGGTATGTAATTATACCAAAAGACACGTTGGGACACAAGGAAGCACCGATGAAAAATTCTTAAATCTTCCAGCCGGGCGTCTTTCTGCTGTGACACTCTCTGACAGAGAGCAAAACACAGCCCGGAAAATCCGGGCTGTGTAAAATACGTAGAGATTCAGAGGGAATCAGCAGGTGGCGCCGCCGGTGGTGTGCTTCTTTTCCGCGAGGATAGCCTCCTTGCGCGAGAGCACGTCGTCGGAGAGGAGCTGTGCAATAAAGTTGTCGGGGCCGATGCGGTCGATGGTGCGGCCGAAGCGCTCGCCCGAAATGCCCTGCTCGCGGTAGAGAAGAATGGCTTTCTCGATGAGCTTCATGACCTCGTCCTCGGAGTAGACGCCGGGGACGGCATTGCTGAGTCTCTGGGTCTTGCCCCAGATACCGCCGATGGTGACGCGGTAGCCGTGCGCCTTCTCGGTGAAGCAGCCGAACGGGCACTGGTTCACGCACTTGCCGCAGTCGGTGCACTTATCATCGTCCTTGACGATTTTGCCGTCTGCGCCGGGGGTGAGCACCTTGACGGGGCACTTTGCGGCGGCGGCGCACTTTCTGCAGCCGCGGCAGATGTCGCTGTTGAAGTCGGGAACGCTGGTGCCGATGATGCCGAAGTCGTGCAGACCGGGCTTGACGCAGTTATTGGGGCAGCCGCCGATGCCGATTTTGAACTTGTGAGGCAGCTTGACCTCATGCCACTTGACGAAGAACTCGCGGAAAACGCGGTCGCAGAAGGCCTGCGTGTCCATAAGACCGTGGACGCAGACCGTACCCTTGCAGGAGACGACCGGGCGAACGATGGAGCCGGTACCGCCGACCCACAGACCGGCAGCCTCCATATCCGCGATCAGCGGCTCTGCGTTCTCGTAGGTAACGCCCTGAATCTCGACGGTGAGACGGGTGGTCATTGCGACGCGGCCGTCGCCGTATTTTTTGGCGGCGTCAACGATTGCCTGCATCTGCTCGTTGGTGTAAACACCGTTGGTGGAGACAATGCGCGCGATGAAATTGCCGTCCTTGGTGGTAACTATTCCGCGGCCCTTGAGAATCTTTCTTTCTTCAGGTGTGACGTTCGCCATTTTCTGTTCCTCCGATTTATTTTTGATTTATAAAATTGCCGAAATTTCTGCCTTGCGGTTATATTTTAGCACCGGACGGTAAGTTTTGTAAAATACAAACTTTTTTATCATAATCATTAGTATATACTAATACTCACGATGCGTTCCCCGCGGCGGTGCAGGCGTCGAAGAAACATTCGATTTCTTTTGTGATTAGCTTATTTTTGTGGTGTACGATGGAGAAATAGCGCTCAAGCTCTATCCCCTCGATGCCGCAGGCGCAGAGAGCGCCGCTTCTCAGCTCGTTTTCAACGAGCCTTTGGGATATCACGCTCACGCCGTGGCCCGCGATGACGGCATTTTCTATCGCCTCGGAATTATAGCACTGCCATGTGATGTCCAGCGGTATGCCCTTTGCCGCCATCTGGCTTTCAAACAGGGCGCGGGTACCGCTCCCGCTCTCGCGCAGAATGAGCGACTGGGAGGACAGCTCCTCCGCGCGGACGGACTCCCTCCCCCAGAACTCATGCCCCGGCGGACAGATAAGCACGAGCCTGTCCTTAATGACCGGCGTGTACACAAGGTCGGGGTTCTTTACCGCGCCCTCAACCAGCGCGGCGTCGATCTCGTTTTTTATGAGCATATCCTCAAGCAGTCTGGTGTTCGCGACGCAGACGTTCAGCCGTATTTCCGGGATTTCCGCCTTGACCGTGTTCAGAACCGAGCCGATGACGCAGGTTCCCACCGTGACCGTCGCCCCGACGCGCAGCCGCCTGTACCCGGAGGCAGAGCGAAGGAAGGCGTCCATGTCCTTTGTCACGGCGGAGAGACTGCGCGCGTATTGCAGCAGCGTTTCCCCCACGTCCGTCAGATACAGGTTGTGCGAAATGCGTTCAAACAGCCGTACCCCGAACTCCTTTTCAATCGAGGATATCGACTGGCTGACCGACGACTGCGTGATATACAGCTTCTGTGCCGCCGCGCCCATCTTCCCGCACTCGGCAACCGCGATGAATATTTCAAGCTCCCTGTTTGTCATGTTTACGCTACCTCAAACATTAGTAAAGACTTATCTATTCAATTATAATAATAAGATTTTACAAATGCTGTGTCAAGTGATATATTAATAGTTGGATATAATGTTTGCCGAGGTGTAGTGTATGAAAAAAGCCGCACTGCTTCTGCTTTCCTTAATAATGCTTTTGAACTGCGCCGCCTGCTCCGCTTCGGAAGCGCCCGCCCCCGCGCAGAGCGCGCCGGAGGGTGTGAGCTTTACGGACGATTTGGGCAGGGAGGTTACGGTCACATCCTGCAGCAGGGTCGCGGCACTGATAGGCAGCTTTGCGGACGTGTGGTGTCTTGCGGGCGGGAAGGATACGCTCGTCGCCGCGGCGAACGATGCGTGGACATCCTTTGATTTAAACCTCTCCGATGAAGTCGTCAATCTCGGCGCCATCAAGTCCCCGAATCTTGAGGCGCTTTTAACCGCCCAGCCGGATTTCGTCATCGGAAGCTGCAACACGCAGGCGGATATCGACCTTGAGCCGACGCTGACAGCTGCGGGGATAACCGTCGCCTACTTCGACGTGCAGAGCTTCGCGGACTATCTCAATATGCTGTCGGTCTGCACTATGCTCACGGGAAAGCCGGAGCTTTACGAGCGGTACGGCGCGGCGCTGCAGGAGCGGATCGACGCCGCCATAGCGCGGCAGGACGGCAGCAGTCCCACGGTTTTGTGCGTGCGTGCCACGGGGACAAGCGTGAAGGTCAGGGGCAGCCGCGATAATCTCCTTGGTGAGATGGCGGCGGAGCTTGGCTGCGTGAATGTTGCCGACTCCGAGACCTCTCTGCTGGATAACCTCAGTATGGAGGCGATAATCAGGGCGCAGCCCGACTATATCTTCGTCGTTGTTCAGGGCACCGACCCGACCGAGGCGGAGGCGCTTCTTGAATCGACGCTCCTTTCAAACCCCGCGTGGAGTACGCTCACCGCAGTGCGGGAGGGGAGATACCATGTGCTGGATAACGCGCTTTACAACCTGAAACCGAACGCAAGATGGGGTGAGGCTTATGAAGAGCTTTCGCAGATTCTCTATCCGTAAAAAGGCGGGGCTGTTTGCCGCGCTGGCGGCGCTCTTTGTGCTTGCCGCCGTGCTCAGCATTTCCTTCGGCGCGGTGTGGATATCCCCGATAAACGTATTGAAAATACTCTCCGGCGCCGAGCGCGGCACGAGTCAGGCGAATATCATCCTGCTTGCCCGTCTCCCGCGCACCTGCGGCTGCCTTTTGGCGGGGGCGGCGCTGGCGGTCTCCGGCGCGGTCATACAGTCGGTGCTCTCAAATCCGCTGGCAGCGCCGAATGTCATCGGCGTGAACTCCGGCGCGGGGCTTGCGATAGCGCTTTTCTGCGCCCTTTTCCCGACGAAGCTTTCGCTGATGCCGCTTGTCGCCTTTGCGGGCGCACTGTTTGCGGTGCTGCTTGTGCTCTTTATCGCGGAAAAGACCGGCGCGTCTAAGATGACGCTGGTGCTTGCCGGCGTCGCCGTCTCCGGCATCTTCTCCGCTGTTATCGACGCGGTAGTCACCTTTGTGCCGGAGGCGCTCAACGGCTACACGGACTTCAAAATCGGCGGTCTTGCGGGCGCGACGATGGCGAAAATAGTCCCGGCGTTCTGGGTCATAGTTCTCGCACTCGCCGCCATTTTGCTTATGAGCAGCGAGCTTGACGTGCTCGCGCTCGGCGCGGGGACGGCACAGAGCCTCGGTCTGAACGTCAGGCGCGTTCGCATTGCGGCGCTTGTGCTTTCGGCGGCGCTGTGCGGCGCGGCGGTCAGCTTTGCGGGGCTTATCGGCTTTGTCGGGCTTATCGTCCCGCACATGATGAGGACTGCCTTTGACGGCAGCAGCCGGGACATGGCCATCTCCTGCGCGCTCGGCGGCAGTATTTTGGTTACGCTGTGCGACGTGCTCTCGCGCGTACTGTTTGCCCCGTTTGAGCTGCCAGTCGGCATCATGCTCTCCTGCCTCGGCGGGCCGTTTTTCATATGGCTTCTGATCGTGAGAAAGCGGGGTGTTTCGCATGGTTGAGCTTGTTGAGCTCACCGCCGGCTATGACGGAAAGGAGATCGTCAAAAACGTCTCCGCAACCTTCAAAAACTTTGAGATAAGCGTTCTTGTCGGCCCGAACGGCAGCGGCAAAAGTACGCTGACAGAGAGCATAATCGGCCTGAACCGCAAGCACTCCGGCAAGATACTGATAGACGGCGCGGACAGCGACACTCTTTCTCTGCGTGAACGCGCGCTCAAGGTCGCGTACATGGCGCAGCTTCGCCCCGTCTCAAACATCAGCGTGGAGCGGCTTGTTCTGCATGGCCGCTTCCCGCACCTGAGCTATCCGAGAAAATACGGAAAGCGGGACTATGCCGCGGTGGACAGTGCCTTGACCGCGGTACACGGCGAAGAGCTGAGAGGGAAAAATGTGCAGTATCTCAGCGGCGGTGAGCGTCAGCGCGCGTATATCGCCATGGCGCTCGCGCAGGAGACACCGAACATCTTCATGGACGAGCCGACGAACTTTCTCGACGTCTGCTATCAGGCCGAGCTGAAAAAACTTGCGCGAAAGCTTGCCGACGGCGGCAAGGCGGTCTGCGTCGTGATGCACGACCTCTGCGCCGCATTGGAGATAGCGGACAAGCTGCTTGTTCTCGACGGCGGGGAGCTGCGCTCGTGCGCCTCGGCGGAGGAGACGTTTTCAAGCGGCGTTTTGGAAGAGGTGTTTCATGTGCGCATCGGCAAGGTGGAGACCGAAAACGGCACGCGCTATTATTACGACTGATACTGATTCTCTTTTGAAATGATTAATCAATTATGATTAATCATTTCAATTAGAGAATCGCATGAGACGGGAATATGTGATTTTCTATGCTGAAAATCACATATTCGGCAACGCCATCAGGCGGTGCCTTCTCTATAAAAATAAACATTTTTATAGAGAAATAGTATGAAAGGTGAGGAAAACGTGGCATATTTCCCTTTTTTCGTGGATATTGAGGGCATGAATATCCTCATCGTCGGCGGCGGCACGGTGGCGCTTCGCAAGGCGGAGAAGCTTCTGCCCTACGGCGGCGCGATAACTGTCGCCGCGCCGGAGCTGTGCGATGAGCTTCGCGCCCTTCCGGGCGTGCGCCTTGTGCGAGAGCCGCTTAATGATAGTATGCTGGAGGGCGCCGACATCGTGATCGCCGCGACGAACGACCGAAAGCTTAACCGGCACATATATGATGCCTGCCGCGGGCGAAAAATCCCGGTAAACTCGGTGGACTGCAAGAGCGAGTGTACCTTCATTTTCCCGTCGCTTGTAAAGCGCGGGGCTCTCTCCGTCGGCATCTCGACCTCCGGCGCGAGTCCGAGCGCGGCGATATGGCTCAAGGAGCGCATAAACGCGCTGCTCCCGGACAATATGGAGGAGCTTATAGAGTATCTTGACCGGCTCAGACCCTATGTGAAGGAGCGGCTTTGCACGGAAGCAGAGCGTGCGACAGTGTTCAAAGCCGCCTTTTCAAAGTGCATGAGCGAGGGCAGAGTGCTTACAGAGCATGAACTGGACGCGATAATAAGCGAGGTGAGAGAGCATGAGTAAAGCCGAGGGCAGAGTGTATATCGTAGGCGCGGGCTGCGGTGACGCGGATTTGATAACCGTGAGAGGGCAAAACCTCATAGAAAACAGCGACGTCATCGTGTATGACGACCTCATCTCCCCGAACCTGCTGACGCTTGCGAAAGACGGCGCGGAGATAATCTATATGGGCAAGCGCAGCGGCAGACACAGCGCCTCGCAGGAGGAGATAAACCGCACTCTTATCGAGCTTGCGCATCAGGGCAAAACCGTGTGCCGCCTGAAGGGGGGCGACCCCTTCGTGTTCGGACGCGCGGGAGAGGAGATACTTGCGCTCAACTCCGAGGGCATCGCGATTGAGGAAGTCCCCGGCATCTCGTCGGCCATCGCCATCCCGGCGGGCGCGGGCATCCCCGTCACCCATAGAAAGCTGTCGAGAAGCTTTCACGTCATCACCGCCCACAGCGCGGACACCGAGGACGGGCTGCCCGCCGACATGGACACCTACGCAAAGCTTTCGGGGACGCTCATTTTCCTGATGGGGCTTTCAAAGCTTGAGCGGATATGCGAGCGGCTTATTCTCGCCGGCAAAAGCAAGGACACCCCGGCGGCGGTAATTTCCGGCGGCAACTCCGCGCACCCCGCCACGGTTCGCGGAACGCTCGAAAAGCTGCCGGAGCAGGCGAGATGTGCGCAGATACAGACCCCCGCCGTAATCGTCGTAGGTGAGGTCGCGGCGCTGGATTTGAAAAGCTCCGAAGCCCTCCCGCTTGCGGGTGCGAGCGTCGGGCTTACAGGCACGGACAGAATGACCCGCCGCCTGACAAAGCTTCTGTCGGCGCTCGGCGCGCGAAGCGTAGTTATCGAGCGCTCAAGGCTCACGGAAAAGCACCCGAAGCTTGACCCCAATGCGTTCGACGAAAAAAGCTGGATCGTCTTTACAAGCGGCAACGGAGTGCGCCGGTTTTTCCGTGTCCTGCGCGAAAACGATATGGACATCCGCGCGCTTGCCGCCTGTCGATTTGCCGTCATCGGCAAAGCCACCTTTGACGAGCTGTATTCCTTCGGCATCCGCGCGGACTACTGCCCGGAGGAATATACCGGAGAGGCGCTTGCCGGGGGGCTTGCCCGCCGTATTCTGCCGGGAGAGCGGGTGTTCCTGCTTCGCTCGGAGGAGGGGGACAGGGCGCTGTATGACACGCTGAGCAAGCTTTGTCACACCGAGGACATCTTCACCTACGGCGTTGAGCCGGATATGCGAGTCTGCGCCGCGGCGAAGGAGTACGCGGAGAGCCTTGACTACCTGACCTTTTCGAGCGCCGGCGGCGTCAGGCTCTGCTTTGAAACCGTGGGACGTGTCGGAGAGAAAACAAAGTGCGTCTGCATCGGCGCACCGACTGCCGAAGCGCTGAGACGGTACGGCGTCGAGCCTGCCGCCGTCTCCGACGCGATATCCGCCGAGGGCATTGTAGAAGCCATACTCAAACTCTCGCAGACCAATTAAATTTCAAATATCACAACATAAAAACCACCGCAGGGAGATTTCCTCCCCATGGCGGTTTTTGTCTCATCTCATCCTCGGCTCTCCCTTTGGGAGAGCTGTCGCCGCAGGCGACTGAGAGGGCTCCACCAAAAATAAAGTAACGGCACGATGTGCCGTTACTTGCGTTTATCAATCCATAACCAGCCTGTCGCGGCCGTTTTCCTTTGCGCGGTACAGCGCTTTGTCCGAAGCCTCGTACAGCCGGCTGAAGGTGCAGTCCTCCGTTGAGACCGCCATTCCCATGGATACCGACGCGCCCTCCGACGCGCCCTTGAGCGTCAGACTCACATTGTCGAAAATCTGCTGTGCGCGGGAGCGCAGAACCTCGTCCGGCGTATCCGCGCCGAAAAACAGCGCGGCGGCAAATTCGTCTCCGCCCATCCGGCAGGCGCTGTCATCGTTTCGCAGCGCAGACGACAATGCCTGTGCCACGAGAATGAGGAAGCGGTCGCCGTTTTGGTGGCCCAATGTATCATTATACTCCTTGAACTTGTCTATGTCCATCATCAGCATCATAACTCTGCCGCTGCCCTCAAGCAGTTTAAGCTCCACATCGCTTCTGAACGCGGCATGGCTCAGAAGCCCGGTCAGAGAGTCGCGCCTGTAAGTATCCTCCCACTGCCGCAGCCGCGCCTGAGCCTTGCTCTGCTCCGCGTCCGCGACCATCTTCATTGTGTAGGTCTGTGAGATGTCCGCGATAATAATTTCCGAGCGCTCACTGCGCACGACCGGGTCGAAGTACACCCTCCCCAGGCAGAAGACGTAAAGTATAGAGCCGTCCTTGCGCTGGATTCGGTGCTCCTGGAACAGCATGGGATTTTTCGCCAGGTTCGCGTTCGTGTGGCAGAGGTATTCCGTGCGCTCCTCAGGCGGAATGAGGTCTGCCTGAATAATAACGCGGCTGTGAATATCATCGAGGGAATAGCCGGTCAGCTTTTCGAAGTTCTCGTCTGCGTCAACAATGCGCATTTTATTGTCCAGCACATAGCGGCTGTACTGAATTATATGCACATGGTTGCTGACCTCCGGCGCCTCGGCGCTCACGATGCGGAGGGAGGATTCCTCCAACGAGAGCACTGTGGGGATATCCGCGGGAGGGACGTTCTCCGGTGGATTTTCCCTGAGCATTTGCAGAAACTCCGACACGATGTATGGATCGAACTGATGCCCGGCGCAGCGTTTGAGCTCGGCGACAGCGTCCTCCACGGAGAGCGCGCTTCTGTACGAGCGGTTGTTGGTCATGGCGTCGAAGGAGTCCACGACCGCGATGACGCGCGAGAGCAGGGGAATGGACTCGCGGCTCAGCCCGTCGGGGTAGCCGCTGCCGTCCCAGCACTCATGGTGGTGCAGAATCGCGTCCGCGATGCACCGCAGCTCGTTGCTGGAGTTTGCGATGTCGTAGCCCTTTCTGGTGTGCGACCGGAGTATGCGCCACTCCTCTTCGGAGAGCTTGCCGGGCTTGTTGAGGATTTCGAGAGGGATACCGATCTTTCCGATGTCGTGCAGCAGGCACAGCAGCGAGAGGTTGCTCTGCTGGCTGTCGGTAAGTTCGATGCGCCGCCCAAGCTCCGCGCCCATGAGCTGGGTGCGGCGGACATGGCTTTCGGTGTCGCTGTCACATTCTTGAAGCGCGCGGATGAGCGAGGTCAGCATTTCGGAGTGCGTGGATTTATGGTCAAGCAGTTTCTTCGCGCGCATGGATGCGGCGGCGACGCGGATAGCCTCCGGCACGTCGGGTGTGTTCTCGTCTGTCACGCTGACGGCAAACTGTATGGAGCCGGGGAAGCTCTCACTGACCTGCGCCATACAGCGGCTCATGGCGGCCTCTCCGTTGTGTGCAAGCAGCGCGATAAGGTTAGCGTCCTGACCGCGGACGAAGTAAGCCTGCTTGGGGAAGGCGCTGCGCATCGCGTCGGCAAGCAGGCGGATCTCCCGGTCGCCGTTTTGGTTGCCGGTGGTGCTGTTTATGACGCTCAGACCGTTGATATCGCAGATCGCGACGCCCGTCGGCACGGGGAACGCGCCGGGATTTCCCTTGACGAACACCTGAAAGCTATGATAGTCCTGAAAGCCCGTCAGCAGGTCGGTTTCAAGCGCGGCGTCGGAGAATACGAAAAGCTTTCCGAGCGTCTGAGAGCGCGAATTTTTGAGCTTTCTCATGTCGCAGCGGAGCGGACGTTCCTCGCCGTTGAGGTTAATATAGCACTGCACGGTCATCTCGTCGTCCTCGTCGAAATCGCCGGGCAGGTCGTAACGAAGCAGAAAGTCATCCAGATGCGCGCAGCACTCCGGGCTGAGGTCGAGCAGCTCCTGAGCGCGTTCGTTGTGCAGAACGAGCCTGTCGCCGTAATCGAACAGCACTATGCCCTGCCCCAGACTTTCAAAAATACTTGTTTTCAGGGTGTTGAGCATACCGTGCTTTGCATATTCGAAGCAGCACCAGTACAGCAGACAGGCAATCAGACTGTACCCGCATATCGAGTAGTCGAGCAGAGAATATACCGTTTCCTCCGGCCAGAAGAGAAAGACCGCGTTCACGAAAACGATGGTCAGGATACCGGCGATAACGAAGCGGTACTGTGCGCGGTATTCCTTTGGGATACGGAGCACCTTTATATACAGCAGATACAGCACCGCCGCGACCATTCCATACGAGAACACGAGGTGCATGATGTAAAGCGGCTTCATCTCATAGGCGTACTTGGCAATCTCGGTGGCTCTCGGCACATAGTGGATGGCAATCTCGTAAAACGGGTTGACTGCAAAGACAATTACCTCAAACGCCGCGTAAGCGCAGGCTGCGAGCATAAGCCGTCTGCCGAGCGAGGAGAAGCTGCCGTTTATGAAATACACCGAGAATCTTATCAGCAGCAGAAGCATCACGTCGATTGCCGCGAAATAAATGCTCGACATGATCGACATCAGCAGGTAATGCTCGGAAACGATGCTTATGAGGTAGCTGACGTCAACGACCGCGGCGAAAATACATGACCAGCCGAGATATTTTCCCAATGCGGACTCGTTTTCGAAGGACTTTGCCGCGAGATACAGGTCAACTATTGCGATTAAAACGGAAACCAGTCCATATATCGTAATAAAAGACGTACTCATTTTGCCGCCTCCATACAATAAAAATCCTTGAAAGCGCCGGAGAAAAACGATGAGAAGCCTACATCAGCGGCGCGATACTCTTGAGAAGCATACCGAACAGCAGCAGAAGCCGCTTCTCGTGCCTCAGGCTCTCCGTGGTGACAAGCCTGCACTCTTCAAGCGTTGACCGAAAATCCTTCTCCATATCCGCGATGCAGTTCGTGCCGCAGAGGTAGGTCGCACATTCGAAGTGGTGGTACAGACTGCGGTAGTCGAGGTTTATTGTGCCGCATACAGCCTCGCGGTCGTCGCAGACAAAGACCTTTGCGTGTACAAAGCCGGGCGTGTACTCATAGATCTGCACCCCGGACGCGAGCAGGGAGGCGTAGTGCGTCCTTGCCAGTGCGTAGGGGGAGAGCTTGTCCGGCACGCCGGGCAGTATAAGCTTTACATCCACCCCGCGCTCTGCGGCATATTTCAGCGCCGTCTCCATCTCTCCGTCGAGGATCAGGTACGGGGTCATGATGTGTACATAGCGCTCTGCGCGGTTGAGAATATCCATATAGACCCGCTCGCCGAGCTTGTGGTTATTCAGCGGGCAGTCGCCGTAGGGGATCACGAAGCCGGAGGCGTGCCCGCTCGCCTGCACGGGAACGGAGAGGAAGCGCCCGAAATCGGTCTCCTTCTCGCTCATGTTCCACATCTGCAGAAACATCAGCGTAAAGCTCTTCACGGCCTCACCCTTGAGCATTACTGCCGTGTCCTTCCAGTGACCGTGCAGATTAATGTGGTTTATGTATTCGTCCGAGAGGTTTACGCCGCCATTGAAAGCGGTGTGACCGTCAATGACGAGAATCTTGCGGTGGTCGCGGTAGTTGAAATAGGTCGAGACAAAGGGAGTCAGGCGTGAGAACATCTTGCATTTAATGCCAAGCTCCGCGAGCTTTTTCGGGTAGCTGGACGGGAGCTTCGTAAATTCGCAGGTGCCGTCATACATCACGCGCACGTCCACGCCCTCGGCGGCCTTCTGCGCCAGTATCTCAAGTACCTTCCCCCACATCAGCCCCTCATCAATGATGAAGTATTCAAGGAAGATAAAGCTCTTCGCATTCTGAAGCTGTCTGAGCATTTCCTCCCACTTCGCCTCGCCTGAGGGGAAGTAGGTAACATCCGTCCCATCGTATACCGGGAAGCAGCCCGCTCTGCGTATGTACCGCGCGAGCGCGGCGGCGCCGCTGTTTTCCGCAGCGAGGGCTTCTCGCACCCCGCTTTTCTGCTCGATGCTGTTGTCCGTCTGCTCAAACAGCGAGTTGAGCCTTCTGCGCTCCAGCCGGTGGCCGAGGTCACTCTTTACGAACAGGTAAAGTGACGTACCGAATATCGGCATCAGCATTATCAGCACGAGCCAGGTTATCTTTGCCGTAGGGTCGGTATCGCTGTTGAGCAGGTATATCACCATGCAGAAAGAAAACAGCCCGCTTGCGCCGAAGTAGAAGGGCGTTGCGTCCCAAAACCGTATGAGCACGCCCGCGAGGATGAGAATCTGCACCAGCAGAAGCAGAACGATCAGCCCCACGCGGCTGAAAATCACGCGCCCGAAGCCTCGCCGCCCTTTTTCAAGCAGGGAAAGACCTAAATTTGTTTCGTTGCTGTCTTTCATTTTTTGCACCTCATATGCTCCGCGTTTTCGGAAACGCCTGCCAATTATTTATTATAACAGTATATCAAGCTTCACGCAAAAGGACAAGTACCGACAGGAAAAAACAAGGAGCAAACAGGAAAAATAATCCGCGTTCCATCGCGGCAGAGCGCCCCGGAAAAAAGTTCACATATTTTTTCAGGCTTGTTTAATCCGCGAGCCGTAATATAATGCGCGTAAGGGTTCAGCCCGTCGTATGCACAAGGCTTCGCCCCGCCGGACCGATTGACAGTGAAGCGCGGAAGGGTGTATAATAAAATGATTAATTATGCTTAAAAGGTCAAAAAAGGTCTATTGCACATGAATAATAAAAGTACGTTTTTCATAGCCGCGGCGGCAGTGCTTGTGCTGGCGGTGCTCATAGGGTACTCGACGCTCCCTAAAAACGAAGCGGCGCCGAAATGCGCGCAGACGGAAGCCGCCGAAACTCCGCTCCCCGCCGACACGAGCGGCGTCGGCAAGGTGGTGATAAACGAGCTCGCGGAGAAAAACCGCACGCTTATCGCGGACTCCTTCGGTGACTTCTCCGACTGGACGGAGCTTAAAAATATCTCGTCCGAGACGGTCTCCCTGTCTGCGTGGACGCTCTGCGACGGAGACAGCGAGTGGACGTTTCCGGATATTGAGCTTCGCCCCGGCGAGCTGCTGCTGGTTTTCAACTCCGGCAGGGACAGCTCCGAGGGCGAACTGCACACTAACTTTGCCGTAAACGGGAAAGAGACGCTGACGCTCAAAGACGCATCGGGCCAGGCTGCCGACAGCGTCAAATGTCAGGAATGTTCCGCGGACATCACGCTCATCAGACAGGCGGACGGAACGTTTACGCAGACGAAGTACGCGACCCCCGGCTTTGAAAACACCGCCGACGGGTACGAGCAGTATCAGCAGACCCTGTGCACGGCGGGCGCGCTCAGCATAAACGAGGTCATGGTGTCGAATGAAGCGGTGTTCGGGGATACACGGCACGGCTGGCAGGACTGGGTGGAGATAAAGAACGTCTCCTCCGACACGGTTGAGCTTTCGGATTACTTCCTCTCCGACAGCCATAAGGACTATTTCAAGTGGCAGCTCCCGCAGCGCACCCTCGCCCCCGGCGAAGTTATACTCATCCTCTGCGACGGCAGAGACGACAGGCAGGACTCCCTCCCCGGCACGAATTTCTCGCTGAACTCCGAGAACGAGCAGCTTTTCCTCTCAAGCTCATCTGGAGTTATCGACCGCGTTTTCCTGCGGGATATCCCGTATGAAGGCTCGTTTGGGCGCATGGACGGCGAAAATGGCTGGTTCTTCTTTGCTTCCCCCACGCCGGGGAAGGATAACGCAAACGGCGAGAGGGCGATCGCCGAAAGCCCCTCGGCGCTCACTAAGGGTGGCATCTACGAGGGTGTTGAAAGCGTTACGGTGGAGCTTGAGGGCGCCGGCACGATAAGATACACGCTCGACGGCTCTGCCCCCGACGGGAAAAGCCCCATATATTCCGCGCCCATAACCCTTACAAAGACGACGGTGCTGCGCGCGGTGAGCTATCCGGACGGCGCTCTGCCGAGCCTGCCCATGACCGAAACCTACATAATCAACGAGCACCATACCCTCCCCGTGCTCAGCCTTGCCACCGACGACCCCGTGGACTTCTACGGGATGTATAACGGGATGCAGAAGGGCGTTGAAAAGCGCGCCTCTCTCTCCCTGTACGAGCCGGACGGCGGCGGCTTTACGATAGGCTGCGGCGTGTCCCTCAACGGAGAGACGAGCCTTGTCCTGCCGAAGAAGAATATGTCCGTGCGTTTCCGCGGCTCCTACGGCAGCGAGACGCTCAATTACGACATCTACGGCGGCGGCGTGACGGAGTTTACAAATCTTCTGCTGCGCTCCGGGCAGGACTATGACCGCACCATCGTCAGAAACGAGCTGTGTCAGGCGCTGTGCGAGGCGGCGACGGACAATGTCATCAATCAGCGCAGCATCTGGTGCGTGCTGTACATAAACGGCGAATATAAGGGACTGTACACGCTGAAGGAAAAGGCGAACGAGCAGCTCTATGCCTCCGTCGCCGGGGTCAGCCGCGACAGCGTGGAGCTTGTGGATGCGCCCGCACCCTTCGAGTCGGAGCTGAATCAGGAGGTTCTCAGGTACTGCATCATGAACGACATGAGCCTGCAGGAGAACTACGACCATATCTGCGACAGGGTGGACATCGACAGCCTTATCGACTGGGTCATCATGGAGGGCTTCTGTGCGAACGTCGACCTGACCGCCGGCAATCTGCGCTATGTCCGCTCAAGCGAGAACGACAACAAATGGCGCTTCATGTTCTATGACCTTGACAGCACCTTCACCACCGACAGCGGCGGCTACGGCAATCTGATGAGCGAGTTTGCTTACAGCAACCGGCAGGTCGCCTGCCTCACGTACCGCCTTATTGAAAACGACGAGTATAAGGACCGCTTCCTCAGACGCGCGGGAGAGCTGTTTTCCACCGTTTTGACAAACGAAGCCGTCATTGAGGAGCTTGACCGTCAGTACGCCGTTATCGCGCCGGAGGCGGAGCGCGACCTGCGCCGCATGGGACGCACCGTGGACGACTGGATGCACAATCGCGAGGAGCTTGTCCACTTTATCACATCGGGCGAAACCTCGACCGACTGGCGGCAGCGCTGTATTGACAGCCTCTCAGACATCTTTGACCTCACGGGCGCCGAGCGTGAAACCTATTTCGGAGAAATTGACGCAAAATGACCGAGACAAAACTAACCTTCCAACGCTATGAGAAAAAGTATCTGCTGAAAAGAGAGCAGTACGAGAGCTTCATGGACGAGCTTTCCGGCTATGTAAAGCCCGACGCCTTTTTTGAAAGCCTTGTTATGAGCGTGTATTACGACAGCGACTCCTTTGACCTCATCCGCGCCTCGATAGCAAAGCCCGCGTATAAAGAAAAGCTGCGCCTGCGCAGCTACGGCATACCGGGGGAGGGCTCCACGGTGTTTGTGGAGCTTAAAAAGAAATACGCCGGCATCGTGTATAAGCGCCGGGTGGAGCTTTCGCAGTCTCAGGCGGAGGCGTGGCTGCAAACCGGCAGTCTTGATGCCGACGGGCAGGTCATACGCGAGGTAAACTGGATGCTGCGCTCGCGAGGCCCCCTGAAAGCGCAGGCGGTCATCTGCTGTGACAGGCTCGCCTACGTCGGCATTGAGAACGAGGAGCTGAGGATAACCTTTGACCGCTCCATCCGCTGGCGCGACGACGAGCTTTCTCTCACCCACGGCGACTCCGGGCGGGAGCTTCTGCAAAACGGCGAGGTGCTTATGGAGATAAAAATGCCGGGCAGCGCCCCTCTCTGGCTCGCCGATATGCTGAGCCGCCACGGTATTTTCCCCACCGGCTTTTCAAAATACGGCACCTGCTACACGAAAAATCTGATAGATAAAACATTTACAGGAGTTGTAAAATCATGCTGAACAGTATCATTACCGCACCCATGACCGCGGGGAGCTTCTTTGTCTGCATCGCCGCGGCGCTTGCCCTCGGCGTTCTCACCGCGCTTGTCTTTGGCCGCGGCAGCTTCCATACGGGGTCCTATTCCGTTACGCTCGCGCTGCTGCCGGCGGTGGTGGCAATGGTTATAATGCTTGTAAACGGTAATGTCGGCGCGGGCGTCGCCGTCGCGGGCACATTTGCGCTGGTGCGCTTTCGCTCAATACCCGGCACGGCGAGGGAGATCACGGGTCTGTTCTTTGCCGTTTCGCTCGGCCTTGCCTGCGGCATGGGCTATGTCGTCATGGCGGCGATGTTCTTTGTCATTATTTCGTGTGTGCTCTTTGTGCTCGACTCGCTTAAATTCGGCATTGTACGCTCTCACCGCAGCCTCAAGATAACCATCCCCGAAGATTTGGATTACGAGGGGCTGTTTGACGATCTGCTCGACGAGTATGCTCTGTCATACGAGCTTATCAAGGTGCAGACGACGAACATGGGCACTCTCTATGAGCTGAGCTACGACGTGTGCCTCAAGGACGACAGGATATCCAAGAAGTTCATCGACGCCATCCGCTGCCGCAACGGGAATCTCCCCGTCATCATCGGCAGACACTCCGACAAGGAAATGATGTAATTCAACAGGTAAACAGAACAGACCGCCGAACCCGGCGGTCTGTTTCTGTTGACACCGTAGGGGACGGGTTTCCCGTCCCGAAGAGTCTGTCAAAAAATCGGTGTATGTATGTCAGGTATTACTGATCGAAGCACTCCAGCGCAAGCTCGCGCAGCGCATCGAGCGCCGTCTGCATCTTCTCCTCAAAATCCGGCGCATTGGCAATTACGCGGCGGTTAGGGTGGGCGCTCCACGCCCTCAGCGCAAGCTCGTCCATGCGCACCGCGCCCTCGGCGTCCTCATAGCGGATGGAATTTTCGTGGGTGTAGGCATCAACGGTGTCGCTCCGCGCGCAGGTCGTCAAGTGAACTACCGCGTCATAATGACCGAGTATTTCCTCCTCGGTATATCCAAGCTCCGTGAGGATGTTCACAAACTGCTCGTCCGTGACATACGCCTTGTCGTCGAATACCGCGCGGTCATAGAGTATCAGCACCTTTTCCTGCGGCACCGTGTCCGCCGCGCGCAGGGCAAGCCGCTCCTTGTGAAGCTGATCGGGGATAACGAAGCGCTGGAACTGCTCCATATCCATGCAGCCTTCGAAGGGTCCGATGCCGAAGCCGCCGATAAGCTCGGTCGCTGTCTCCGGAATGGTGATGATGCGCCAGCCCTCCTTCGCGCCAAGCTCGTTTGCGACGCGGTTCATAAGCGTCGTCTTTCCCGCGGCGGGGCCTCCGGTAAGGACAATACGCGCCGTTTTCTTTGCCATCGACATTAACCTCCGAGACTTTTTTCTCTCGCCCTCGGCCGGCAGACCGGAGCTGCGGCAAAGCATCCCGACCGGGAACTCCCGCACGCACTCAAAGCGTTTAAAATTATTTTATCACTTTTTTGCCGACTTTCAACACTTTTTCCTGAATGTCCATACTTTGCCGAAACGCACCGATGTGGAGCGCACCGCTGAAAAACCGCCTGCAAAGCAGCGCATATTTACTGAGAAATACAAAAAATGGCGTACAAGTGGGGGATAACTGCCAGAAATCAGCCCGAAAACCCCTCCGTGTGACGGAAGAATACTTGACGGGAAGCGAAAAAAGATGTATTATTTACAAGTACATTTATGCACTTTTATACTTCCTTGCATATCTCCA